>JAYUBV010000095.1:0-2443 GCA_043740655.1 Pseudomonadota bacterium
GTCCCTGCCCTTTTCGCCGCGGGCAAGCTCGTGAGCTTTTTGGACCGGGCCGTGCTGATCGGCCCTAAGTTTTGGCAGTCCTTGCTCGGCAAGTACGGTATCTCCCAAAGCTATGCGCTCGACCGGTGGCAAATTCTCAGGCGGTAAAGCGCGCGGTTGCTTTGTTGCGACGGTCGCGGCTGCGCCGCCTCCCCCCGTGGTGGTTCCGGGAAGGCTATGGGTTGTTCCACCGACGCCAGGTAAAGATCCCTCAGCCGACACAACTGGAACACCGGGCTTGGCCGCGCCAGGGTCTTTTTTTCCGCCGCCGGGCAAAAGTTTGGCCATTGCAAAGGGCGAGAGCGCGACCAGAGTTTCCACGCCACCGCTGGCGTACTTGCCCTCTTTGAAATCGAACACGGCGGTGGCCCCCCCGTTGCCAGTCGCCCAGGTTCCCACGACGCGCCCCACCACCTGCTGAACTCCCGGCCAGCGACCAAGCCCACCGATCCCGGCTCCCAGACCGGCACCCGCCCCGGCACCTAAGAAAACTTTTTCCCAGCTAAATGCCGGGGGAGTCGTCTTCATGCGAACCGCATCGGAAATTTCCGCCTGCTGCTGCAGAATGGAAAGTCCGCCGCCAAAACCAAAACCAAAAGCGCCGCCCGCCAACGCGGGGACGAGAATTCTGCCGGCAGTCGAGGCAATACCTACGGCGGGCATTGCCGCCCAGGTCGCGGGTGCTGCGATAATCGAAACGGCGGTGATGGTGAAGCTGCGTGCCTGCGCTCTAATGCGTTGACTGTCGGCATTCGTGACGCCGCGGACCGCACCAAAGACTTTTTCCATTTCGCGTGGCGGAAAGCCCGCAGATCTCAACGCATCGATAGCATCAAGCACGTCGGCGTAAGCGGCTTCTTTTTGTTTTTCCTCCGTGGTGACAAGGTTGCGCCTGTTCGCGCCAGCTTTCTTTGCCTCCCAAAACAGCTCGAACCAGTTGATGTCCCCGGCTTCCTTACTTTTCCGTTCGTATGCTTCGATCTGATTGGCCGCGACGTCGAGCTTCGCCTTGATCTCAGCTTCCCACTGCTTATCCGTCACCGCACGGATGGTGCCATCGGGGCTCGGCTTGAAAACGTAAGTCGCGTCGTTTCCTTTGTAGGCGAAAATTCCCAACCGATTTGGATTCTGAAGTGACGTGATGAGGTTTATCTCGTTCAAGTGCTTTTCGTAGAGCGCATGCAACGGCCCGTAGATCGTGTCGGGGATTAAGCGTTTTTGCGAGTTGGCCTGTCCGGCAACGAAAAGAAGCAGAGATAGCCCTTCTTTTGTGAACTTATCGCGAAGGGCGGCGAGCGTCTTCCAATCGCCCGCCTTGGCGGCCTTCTCGACCGCTTCGAGCTCGGGGTTTAGTTTCAAAAGCAGGCGTTCGGCGAAGAGCCTGCCAATGCGCTCGATCTGCGGATCAGAATCGGGCGCAAGACCTCGCTCGGCCATCGCAGCACGTGCAATCTCAAGCGATCGCACCAGCCCCGGAAATCCCTCGGCGTCCTTAAGTAGCGTATCGATCTGCTGGCGGGCCTCCGCGTCGGTTTTTTGCCAAATCGAAATCAAGATCGCTTGATCTTTCGGTTCCAGGCCCGAGCCTTTCAACAGCACCGGCAACCGTGCGCCCGCAAAATGTTTGCCAAGCAATGCCGGGCATCCCGCCTCCGCCAGAACGCGGGCGTCATAGCTCAAAAAATAAAGGTAATCGGCCGCCGCTTTTTCTTGGGCCGCGGGAAAATTTCGCGCAAACGCATCCGGCGATTCAAAAGTAGCGGCTGCCATTTCGGCGAATGATGCTGGGGCACGGCGCGAGTCACCAAAGCGCCGTACGATGTCCGTTACTAAATTTGTCGAGGGACCTTCGAGCTTAAAATCGTCTTTGAGGAAAGAGGAGAGCTCACCACGATCAACCAAGCCGCGCAGGCGGTCCATCTCGTACGTAGGCAGACGGGCGACATCGAGCAGAAAGGCGTCGAGCTCTTCGGGCTTGAGCGTTTTCTTGCCGAGCAGGTGCTTGTGCAACAGCCGGCCATCCGCGCCGAAGTCCGGCTCTCCGCCCTTTAAAATTTGCCGCCGGAACTCGTTGTGGCGGGCTTCAAGATTTGGGTCCGAAAGAGCGGCTCGCGCATCGAAAAATTTTTTGACTATCGAAGTTCCGCCCGGAGAACACGAAGCGGTCACGTTGGATTGACGGGCCTTCAAAAATTCTCGGCGACGCTGGTCGTTCACTACAACCGGAGTTCCGCCCGAGGCGTGCCCGTTGACCGGCAACGTCAGATTGATCTGCGCCAGCGCATCGACCGCACCGTCACGAAAATAAGTGTCCGGACCAATCTCGCCAAACGGGGTACGGCCCCCGTAGGCCACGTTATAACCGCCTGCTTTCAAATCCTCGATCTCGTGTGCAAGATCGCGC
>JAYUBV010000096.1:0-8121 GCA_043740655.1 Pseudomonadota bacterium
CCGAAACCACCGGATAGCGGCTCTCAATAAAATCGAACGAATAAAGTAGGGCGGTGTCGACGCCAATCAACGCGGCATACACCGAGCGCGGTACGCCGATGTAACGCGCAATCCGTCCGGTGTTGAACCGAACCTCCAAGGTTCTCGTCGCTAAGTTGTAACCTACGTGGGACAGGATCGGGGAAACCACACGGTGCCAATTCATTTTCGTCTCTCCATTCAGAAGGGTATTAGTTGAGACTAAACGACGTATTTTTCCGCGGGGACCGTGCGTTCTTTCGTATTAACGACTGTTAGCGGAACCCTTGACACTCAAATCAAGGGAACCGCTTCCCTTCGGGTCAGCGAACGACTTTCAACGCTACGCGGACGGGGCTGGCATCACCGTTTTCCAGTCTTAGCGGCAGCGCCGACAATTCGTAAACGCCGTCTTCAAGCCCTGGCGGAAAAACGAGCCCCTCGATCACGCCGAGTTTCCACTCGTGCGTTTTTTTGTGGGCGGTGAGGGTCTTGGAAGAAAACGGATCCATCGACGGTGTGTCGATGCCGATGAGCACCACTCCGATTTTTCCCAGGTGTTCGATTAGCTCCGGGCTCGGCGCTACGAAATCTTCGTTGAAGTTTTTTGGATCGGGAAAGGTGCCGGTGCGCAAAAGCACCCGCTTCGTACGGATGGCCGCGCCGCCGAGATCTGCCAACGTGATGGTAGCGCCGCGCGGGGTGTTCACGGTGATGACATCGCAGAGCCCTAGGTACTTCTCCAGATCAACGTCGGCGATGCCCGGCTCTCCCGCTACGAAATGGTTAGGGCCGTCGGTGTGGGTACCCACGTGCAAAGTCGTTTTAATCGCCGACAACGTCAGATGACTACCGTGATTCGTGTCCAGGCTTACGTCGCGGGTAAAGGGCACGTCCCCCGGCCACACGGCGATCTGCTCGTTCAACACGGGACTAAGGTCGAAGATCTTACGGTGAGCTCCGCCGAATGCCGTAAAATGATACTCGATGGTCTGCCCCTTGGGTGTCTCGTGCAGCGGGCGTAAGCCTAAGGCTTCTAAAACCGGGGCCACCGCGAGAGCGGCTAATTCCGGATAAAACCCCGACGCGATCTTCACCACGATGCCCACCGGTCCCGAAATCTTGGCCCGCGCGATCGCCCCGATGCCCGTTAAACCATCGGCACCTTCCTTTGCGATAACGGTCGGAGAATTTTTTTGCATTAGCCGCGTGTCCACGCGATTGGGTCCCCCAATCCACTCGGGATGTGCGGCCATGGCCAATGCCACGTGATTCTCGTGGGTTCCCTGCCCCGCCGCCATCAGCTTTTCGAACAACGTGGCAAGTTCCGAAGAGAGAAAGACCGGACTCGGCAGTCCGCAACCATCGACCACATGGCGGCGCCCGGCACGCCCCAACCATTTTTCGAGCTTGGATATCAGCGAACGGTGGAACGGATGTTCCGCCGACAAATAACTCTTGGAATCCCAGCCGTGCTTGCCGCATGCCTCGACGATCGCCGCGTGCTTACAAAAACAGGTGTGGTACCACTGACTCGTCCCCTGCCCCTTTTCCCGCGCCAACACGCGGGCCCGTTCTTCGAGCGGCACCGACGGCGACAACTGAACCCCTTCCGCGAAACGGGCCGCGTCCCCCTTAAACCAGGATTGAATCGTAGCTACCTGCTCGGCGGTGCCCGAGACGGAACCCAGCGCGGTCACGTGCCGAAGCGGCATTACGGACGTGGCCAGCTCCGTGGCGAGGTACTGAAATGGCTTTAGCAGAGACCGGGCGGGATACTCTCCTAACGCATCGGAGGTTTGGAAAATCGGGCGCCCCTCGTGGGTCACCACAATCTCGCCGTGCACGGTTACTTCGGGAATGCCGTCCCGAAGCAAAGAAAATAGCGGCGCGGATCCGATCATGCGAGTTTCTCCCCAATCTCTTTCCAAAAATATTTCATCTGGCTCTGAATCTGCGAGTCGTCGAGTTGGTTAAACTCAAACCACAGCATCAGCCGGTCATTTGGGTTAAATCGTCTTGGATTTTCAGGGTGGAGTTGGTCGCGCACCTCCGCCGCATCGCCGATCAACGCGCGCTCCATCAGCACGGCCTTATCCGGCACCTGCGCCGTCCCCTTCATCGCTTCGATATAGGCATCGAGCACGAAGTTAGCCAGCGCCCGGGCCTTCTTGCGGTCCGGATCCATAAAGACCATTACCGTACGCGGCAAACGCGAACGGTTCCACGTGGCTGAGGCAGCGCTCATCTGCGCGTGCAGCTTTTCGATCTGCTCCGGCGGCGTAAACGAAAGGTTAAACAGGTCCACGTCGAAAAACTGGCGCGCCAGTTTCAAGGCTTCCGGATCGGAAGAGCCCAGCACGATCGAGAACGGCGCCGTTTTCTCTAGCTGGGGCACGAGCGTCAGACTTTCAAAATCCCAGCGCGGCTTAACGTAGTGAGGAAAGCCTGCCCCTTCGGGTAGGTGGCCCTTGGTCGCGGCGCGCGCCTCTTCTTCGGAAATAAAAAACTGGGTAATCGCTTTAGAGCTAAGCGTTTCTCCATTGATCAACCGCAAAAAGATTTCGAGAGCTTCCAGAAACACGTAGCGTTTCACCAGCCCCCACACCTTGGCCTCGGCCGGATCACGAGCCACGATTCCAAACGGCGTGTTCTGGTACGGAAACCGTCCGGCGGCCACGCCGATTTTCAGGTGCCGTGGCTCGTGCCATAGGTTCGCATTACAGTAGCGCAGAAAGTTAACCCGATCGGCGCTGGCGATTGGCCCACCGCTCCCCCCCACGATGTTGTGGATCGCGGTGCCAAAACTAATCCGTTTCGTGCGGGCCTGCAGCACGTGGAACAGCTGGAACGAATCGCAGTTAAGTCCAACCTCGCCAAAGAACTCAGGGATGGTCGCCACCGAAGTGGCTTTCTGCGTCTCCGACGAAAAATGGCTTTCGGCGCACCATACCGTGTCGAACCCCAAAGCCTCCGCCAGCTCTACCTGCTCGAAGAAGGCACGGTAACTCCCGTTCGCGCCGAGCTGGCGGCCCCCGACCTTCGGATCGCCAATCGAATGGAAGAGGTCAAAGATCACTAAACGCCTACTCCCACTCGATGGTGGCGGGCGGTTTCGACGACACGTCGTAAACGACGCGGTTGATACCGGGAACCTCGTTGATGATACGGTTGGAAATCTTTCCGATCGCATCCTTTTCGAAGTGGTACCAGTCGGCGGTCATGCCGTCGCGGCTAGTGACCGCACGAAGGGCTACCACCGATTCGTAGGTCCGCGCGTCGCCCATCACCCCTACCGATTGCACCGGGAGAAGTACGGTGAACGCCTGCCAGATCTTGCCGTAAAGCCCCTGCCGGCGCAGCTCGTCCATGAAAATGGAATCGGCTTCGCGCAGTAGTTCAAGCTGCTTGGTCTTGATGTCCCCCAAAATTCGCACCGCGAGGCCGGGCCCCGGAAACGGGTGGCGATCTACCAGGTGCGCGGGAATCTCCAACTCGCGCCCCAGCTCCCGCACTTCGTCTTTAAACAGTTCGCGGAACGGCTCGATGAGCCCAAGCTTCATCTTCTTCGGCAGCCCGCCCACGTTGTGGTGAGTCTTGATGGTGTGGCTCGGCCCCTTGACCGAAACGCTCTCGATAACGTCGGGGTACAGCGTGCCCTGCGCCAGGAACTTCGCCTTCTTCACCCGCTTGCACTCTTTGTCGAAAATCTCGATGAAGGTCTTGCCGATAATTTTACGTTTCTTCTCCGGATCCGAAACGCCTTTTAGCTTGGTGAGAAAAATTTTCGACGCATCGACGACGCGTAGATTCACGCCCAGTGCCTTTAACGCCCGGTCCACCTCCTTGGCCTCGTCCTTACGTAGCAATCCAGTGTCGACCAGAATCGGATGGAACTTCTTGCCGAGGATTTTTCCTAGGAACACGGCCAGCACCGTGGAGTCCACGCCGCCCGATACACCGCCTATGACCTCGTCGTCGCCTACCCGCTCCAAGATCTCTTTGGACTTTAGCTCAAAGAAATTTTCCATCTTCCAGCCGGGCTTTAGACCCGCCAGCTCGAAAAGGAAGTTGCCCAAAATCTTTTTGCCATCCCGCGTGTGCGCCACTTCGGGATGAAACTGCACCATTACAAAACGGCCACGCTCAAATGCCGCCACCGGACAGGTTTCGCTACGCGCGGTGATCTCACCGTCCGACGGAACCTTTTCCACGCTATCCCCGTGGCTCATCCACACCGGAAGTTTCTGTCCCACGCTAAACCCTTTAAAGAGTCCCGAGTTTTTCAGCACCGTCAGCTCGGCCGCACCGTATTCGCGCGAACCGCCGGAGGAGACCTTGCCCGCGCTCATGTGCGAAAGCAGATGCATGCCGTAGCAGATGCCCAGCACCGGCAATGGTGAGTCGAGGATCTCTTTCATCAGCTTCGGCGCTTTCTTAGCCGATACGCTGGAAGGGCCGCCCGAAAGGATCAGGGCCTTGGGATTCTTCGCGTAGAGTTTTTTTAGGGGGATGGAGTACGGCTCCACTTCGCAGTAGATGCCCAGTTCGCGAACCGATCGCGCGATGAGCTGCGTGAACTGGGAGCCGAAATCCAAAATAACGACGGGACAATCCACGTATTGATTCCTTCTTTTTAAGCGTTGGGCCTGTAGTTAGGCGCCTCTTTAGTTACAAATACGTCGTGCACGTGCGACTCTTTAAGCCCCGCGGAGGAGATCTTCACGAACTCCGCCTTATCGCGCAGCTCACTTAAGCTTCGGCAGCCTAGGTAACCCAGGCCGGCGCGAATACCGCCGACCAGCTGGTACAGCACCCGCGACAACTCACCGCTGTAAGGCACCATGCCCTCGATGCCTTCGGGCACCAGTCCGTCCGGGTCCACCGCCTGTTGGCCATAACGATCGCGGCTGCCTTCCCGCATCGCTTCGATCGATCCCATGCCGCGGTACGATTTGTACGTACGGCCCTGGTAGAAAACAATTTCACCCGGTGCTTCGTCGGTGCCGGCGAAGAGGCTACCGACCATCACGGAATCGGCCCCGGCCGCTAAGGCCTTCACCGCGTCGCCCGAATACTTCACGCCGCCGTCAGCGATGATCATGCGGCCAAACTTTTTTGCCACCGGCGCGCAGTTACGAATCGCCGTGAACTGTGGCAATCCCACTCCGGCAACGATGCGGGTCGTGCAGATACTTCCGCACCCCATGCCCACCTTGGCGGCATCGGCACCGGCTTCGAACAGATGCTGGGCCCCTTCGGCGGTCGCGATGTTGCCCGCGATAACGACGAGGTTCGGAAACTTCCGTTTGGCCCACTTGACCATTTCGATCACATTCCTCGAATCGCCGTGCGCCGTGTCTACCACTACAAAATCCGCCCCGGCCTCTTCGAGCGCCTCAATCCGCGTCTGCGATTCGGGCCCCGTTCCCACCGCGGCGCCGACCCGAAGGCGGCCCTTGGAATCGCGATTGGAAAGCGGGTTACTGATCGTCTTCTGAATGTCCTTGATGGTGATGAGGCCGCGGAGCGTTTTGCCCGCATCTACCACCGGCAGCTTCTCGATGCGGTGCTTATGCATCAGGCGCATCGCCTCTTCCCGTCCGATATTCTCTTTAGCGGTAACGAGCTTCTCGGCCCCGGTCATCACCTCGGAGATGGGGCGTTTCAAATTCTCTTCGAACCGCAAATCGCGGTTGGTCAAAATGCCGACCAGCTTGCCGTCCTGCGTGACGGGAAGACCGGAGATGCTGTTGCTCTTCATGATCTGAAGCGCTTCGCTGACACTTTGCTCGGGGCGAATGACCAGGGGCTCTAGAATGATCCCTGTCTCAAACTTTTTCACCTTCTCAACTTCCAGCGCCTGCTTTTCGATGGTGAGGTTTCGGTGGATGACGCCAATACCGCCGGCCCGCGCCATCGTGATGGCGGTGCGGCTTTCCGTCACCTTATCCATGGCGGCGGAAACGATCGGGACCTTCAACTCTATCTGCGGCGTGAACCGCGTCGACAGTTCGACCTCGGGCGGCGTCACCTCGGAGTACCGGGGCACGAGCAGGACGTCGTCAAAAGTAAGGGCTTCTTGTAGGGGATGGGTTTTGGTTATTTCCATGTTGTTGTTTACCACCGGCCACCGCGTTTTGACAATAACCCCGCCGCTTAGATTTTACTCGTTGGCAGACAGGTCGACTGGCGGGAAGGGAGGGAAATCCCAGCCGCTCGTCGTGCCTCGGGCGAGGCACGACGAGCGGACAGATTCCCTTTCCCTCCCCGGTCGAACTATCTCAGGCCTTGGAATGAGAATCTCTGACCGTCCAGCCCGTGGCCACTTAAACCAACCTCCGACACGGTATTCCAAAAGAATGCGATCGCTCGTGCGGGAAGCCCGCCCAATTTTGCTGGTTCTGCCATTGCAGACTAAGGGGTGGGTGCTTGGGCAGAGGTCGGACGATGAAACCGGGACGAACTTCGCCTTTTTTCCTTCTTTTTGTGAGCTTGATTTCGAATGCCCAGGAGCCGGGAACGGCCAGGCACGAGGGGGGCAAAGCCGTCCCCGAGGTCGCCGCCAAGAATGCGGGCGCGGCGGTAAAGGCTCAGCCGTGCCAGGATGCCATTCGTAAAATGGAAGAACGCTGCCGGGTGGAACGCGGCCCCTTCGAAGAAGAACAGAAATTCGTCGATCAGATCGCCCCTTTACTCGAGGCGTGTGACTTCACCGAGCTTAGCGCCGAGAAAGCCGCCATTGGCCAGGCAATGCGGTGGCAAGCCGCCCGCACGAAACCGGGATGGAAGGCCGAGACCGACGGGCCGTCCCAATTTCACGCGCTAATCCGAAACATTGAACGAGAGTTACTGTCGCGTAACGCCACGGCCTCAGCCTCCACTGCCGCCGATTCGGTAGAAAAGCGGGCGAAGGATTTCACCCAACGCCCGTATCAAATCGCGCTAAAGGAGCTGGCTTCGCAAATGCGTCAGACCCGCGCCGAACTTTCACCGGCGGCGGCCACTCTCCTGGAAACGATTCCCGTCTTCGACGCCACCCAGAAAATGCCCCTCACCAACGTGTGCAGTACGGTGGCAAAACGGAACTCCGAATTCCTCGTAGATCCGCGCATGGCCGTGCTAACCGTTTTTCAAGCGGCGGCGCTATCCCAGCCCCCGGTGCCCGAGCAACATATCTACGACGCCGTGAAGGCCCCGCACCTTAGCGCCGGATTAATTCAGCTGACCCGCTTCGCCGCTGACCGAGATCCCGAAGGAATGCATTCGGCGGCGCTCACCGCTCTTCTAGAACCCTTCGTTCGTCAAAGGCTCCCCGCCGATGGCTATACGGCCGCTGACATTTACGGAGGACCGGGGATACATCAGGCATTCGCGATGGGGATGGGCAACCACGCCTTAGAATCAGCGGGGCGCCGTGAGCGGCAACGGGGAATACCCGCACGCGCCCTGATTAGCACCAAACTCAGCGGTCAGAGCAGCATTGAAGTGGTCATCACCGGAAAGTGCGAAACCGGTGAAAAGGGGACCGCGGTGCCCAAGGCCGGCGTGGCCAAAAACTTTACGGCGCCCGACGGGTCAAAATCTGTGGCCATCACGCCTTTCGAGACTACGTCAGACTGGGACTACGTGATCGAGGAGGACGGAAAGACGACCGACCACAAGAATGGCTTCTACGATCGCAGGAGTATCACCTACGATCCGAGTACCCACAGCACGCGCTTCGTCATCCGACTTCCGCAAAAGGAATTGGACGGCGGCGATCGCATTGTGACCTACGGATTGGACACCCGCTGCGATGGCCGGGAACGGGTAATCCCTTTCGACGTTCCCATTCGCCGGGGTCTGGATACGAAAGCGTTCGAAAAACAAATTACCGGCTGCGCGTCCCCGGACTTCAAGGCGTTCGACGCCGACGGTATCCGGCGCGGTATCGTCGTTACCGGACCGCTTATTCATCCGCTCTCCGCCCAGGTCAGTTTCCTAGCCGACCTAGACTTCACCTGCAGTAAGGCCATCGAAGTGGAAACGAAGGTCGAATTTCTCCGCCTCTTGGCCGGACGGGAAAAGAGCCAGGTGGATTACGTCATTCGTAACGCGCAC
>JAYUBV010000097.1:0-8092 GCA_043740655.1 Pseudomonadota bacterium
TGGGGCCTGGGATAATTCGACCGGGGAGGGAAAGGGAATCTGTCCGCTCGTCGTGCCTCGGACGAGTTGGTCGGAGAAGATACTGTTTTGGTCGGGCCCTGCGGAGGCCTTCGCGGACAGATTCCCTTTCCCTCCCCTCGGTCGGAGAATCACGTTTCGTTCTATAGTAAAACTGATGCGCGCTAAGCGTTCGCCGATTTTCTAAAATCGAGTGTCGCGGGAAGTCGATGGGAGGTCCGAAAGACCAACGCCGTCCCGGCGCAACGCGGACACCCGAGACCGGGGATGCCGGGTAGCGCCCATCAGTACTATTTAGGTACCGGAACTACGCTCCCTCCCTTCCTGCCGGTCGAACTGTTCTCAAGGCGCGGGGACAATGGAGTCGATCCAGTCGTAGCCGAAGCGGCCGGGATGAACGACCACGAGTACGTCTTTACCCTCACGCCCCTCCACGTTCACGAAGAGCGAGTAGGGCAGATCGAGGGCCTCGCGCCACATCGGATTTGGCCACCCTCTGAAGACGGCGTGGTAGGTGCCAACGCTAGTGCTACGGCTGGAGGAGGCGCTAACCACTTTGATGCGGTACTGCACCGGCTGGCCATCGTCGGTGTATTGGTTTAGCAGCGAGGTTAGCGAGTAAGAGAGCCACGCCAGCCCCATGGCCGAGCCAGCGGCGAACCACAGCATTTGGCCCATATGATCGCGCGTGGCCATGATCCAACGTTCTTTCCGCCACCAGACGAGCCCGATCAGCCCGAACCAGGTGACGATAGAAAACGCGAGTGAATTGGCGAGCATACGTCCCGAATCCAAGGTCACCGGCCCCACCATGTCGAAGGCGATGAGCAGTGGCGCCGCGGCCAACAGGAACAACGTTTTGCCGGCGTGCCGCTTCTTTTGATTTCCCTGTTTCCGCCTCACGCAGGCATATTAGCTTGTTTTTTCGGCACGGCGGATTCAATTCGCAGCAACAATACCGACGAAAAGAGACCCAACGCGAAGCAGGTTCCCCATAAGGTCCGCCCTCCGAAGCGTTCGAGCAGCCGGGTTCCCAGAAGCGGCGCCACGACGAAGGCGACGCTAAACCCCATCGTGTATAGACCCATGTAGAGCCCACGCCGGTTGACCGGTGCTATCTCGGAGACGTACGTGGTGGCGGCGGGAAACAGAAACATTTCGCCGAGCGACCAGATGGCCACGGTAATGGCCACGCCGACCGCGCCACTCACGAGCCCCATGGCCCCGAAGCCCACTCCGAACAGCCCCGCGCCGAGCGCCATGGGAATCCACTGTGGCCAGTGGTTCGTCGCGAGGGTCAGCGGGATCTCGGTGAAGACAATGAACAGCGTGTTGATGGTAAAACAGAAACCGTAAATGGTCTCGTCGAGCTTGAGGTCGCGCACCATGAAAATCGTCATCGTCGCCTCCTGCTGAAAGAAGACCACCGAGACGGGGAAGACGCCCAACAAAAAGTAAGCGAGCCGCCGGTCCTTGAGGGCGCTGCTCCACGTCGCCGCCCCCACTACGGCGGGTGGAGGCGGGTTCGCGCGTAGAGCGGCCGACCGGCGTTTTAGCGACGGGCCCAGCACGATCGCCGCGAGCAGGCAGGTAATCCCGTCGACGTAAAAGATCGATGCGAACGAAATTTTGATGAGCAGGGCGCCCACTATCGGCCCCACGCTCATCCCTAAGTTGATCATCAAACGGATTAATGCGAATGCCGGCTTGCGATCCTTTCCTTCGGTAAACTCAGTCACCGCGGTCATCGCTGCGGGACGAAAGCCTTCGCTCGTCACCGCCAGTAAGAAAGAAAGCAGCAGCGCTGTTTCGTAAGACTTCGCAAACGGAAAGCAGAACATGACTGCCGCGCCCGACAGCAGCGAGGCCACCATCAGTTCCAAGGTTCCGAAACGATCGCACAGAGTGCCGATGATGGGGCTCATGAGCAGAGCGCCCACGCCGTACACCGCGATCAGTACACCCGCCTGTTCGGTGGAAAGTCCCAGCTCCTGGGTCACATATAGGGCCAGAAAGGGCATGACCATCGTGCCCACACGATTCACGAACCCGCACCAGGCCAGAATCCAAATCGGTCGCGGCAGCGCGAACATGGGTTTCCAGGAATTGAAGTAGGTTTGCAGCATTAGCGGCGGATCTCGAAGGAGGTAAACTCGGCCGTCTCCACGGCTTGTTTTTGGCGGACCTCGACATGGCTGACCTCGGCAAACAACGGTCCCTTTTCACACCATTTGGCCAGCGCTTCGGTCTCGGAAACGCCGCCTTCGGCGAGCACTTCCACCTGCGATTCCCGCGTCTCTCTCGGGTGGCGGACGGGGAGATTTCGGACCCAACCGTGGACGCCCAAGCGTTTAGCTTCGCCTTGGGTAGCGTAGCGGAACCCCACGCCCTGCACCCGGCCGTGAACAATCAAATGAATTCGTTGAAGATTTCCCACCGTTGAATACCGTGTCAATTTCCGCTAAAACCGCGAAGGGAGCCCTTATGAGTTCATTTCAGCCCGAAAAACTGGTTCAGCTTATCGACCACACTTTGCTTCGTCCAGAAGCGACCGAAGCGGAAGTGAAAAAGCTGTGCCGAGAGGCAGCGGAATACGGTTTTAAAACCGTATGCATCCTTGCTAAATGGTTGCCGCAGGCGACCGAATGGCTAAAGGGCACGAAGGTGTTGCCCATCACCGTCATCGCGTTCCCGTCCGGCGAAGGCACGCCGGAAGCGAAGGCCGCCGAAACTCGCGACGCCATCGCGGCGGGGGCAAAAGAGATCGACGTGGTGCTGAACCGCCAGTGGATCCACGAAAAGAACTATGGGCAGACTTACAACGAGCTTTACCAAACCGTTACCGTCGCCAAAGGGGCCCCGGTGAAGGTGATTTTGGAAACGAGCGAGCTGACCGATACCGAAAAGGCGATCGCTTGTGCCATCGCCAAGGCGGCCGGCGTGGCGTTCGTAAAAACGTCAACTGGCTTTTCCAAGAGCGGTGCTACGGAAGCGGACGTGCGTTTGATGCGTTCGGTGGTTGGCGATGCGTTCGGCGTTAAGGCCAGCGGCGGCATTCGTGATTTCGCCACTGCCAAAAAAATGGTCGAAGCTGGCGCTACTCGTCTGGGTCTTTCGGCATCCGTCGCCATCGTTACGGGGGCCAGGGTCGAAGCGGGCGGCGCACCAGGCGGTAACGGCGGTGGCTATTGAAAAAATTTCGTAGAGTTATTTGTCTCGTCGCCGACGGTTTCGGAGTGGGCGAAGCGCCCGACGCCGCCACCTACGGCGACACCGGTTCCAACACGATGGGCAATCTGGCCAAAGCGGTGGGCGGCATCCGTTTACCGAATTTAGAAAAGCTCGGGCTAGGCACGCTCGGAAATTTTGAAGGCGTTGCCTCGGTAGATCCCAAAGCGTACGTTTGCCGTTTGGCGGAAAAAAGTCAGGGCAAGGACACGACGACGGGGCACTGGGAGCTTGCGGGGCTCGTTACCGAAAAGGCGTTCGCGCTGTTTCCCGGGGGTTTTCCGGTGGAACTGACTAGCGCCGTGGCGAAGGCGGGCGGCGTTCCCGGATGGCTCGGTAATAAGGCGGCGAGCGGCACGACGATCATCGATGAGCTGGGTGAGGAAAGCATCCAAACCGGCAAACCGATTCTTTACACGTCGGGCGACTCCGTATTTCAGATTGCCGCGCACGAAGAACACTTCGGGCTTGAACGGCTCTATAGACTTTGCGAAGTGGCCCGTCGGATCACGTTGCCCTACCAAATCGGGCGCGTGATTGCGCGTCCGTTCATGGGCACCGCCGGGAAATTTAAGCGCACCGAACATCGTCGCGATTATTCGATCGCACCGCCGCCCAACTGCATCGATGCGTTGGGGAAGGCCGGCGTGGAGGTGATCTCCGTCGGTAAGATCGAAGATATTTTCGATCACCGTGGGTTTACGGCGACGAACCATACCGGTAACAATAAAGATTCGCTCGAAGCGACCTTGGGATTTTTCAACAAGGCGAAGGACAAGGAACGTAGCTTCATTTTCACTAACCTGGTGGATTTTGACATGCTGTGGGGTCACCGCCGCGATCCCAAAGGTTACGCCGGTTCGCTCGTAGAGATGGATCAATACTTGCCCAAATTTCTGGCACAGATGAATGAAGACGATTTATTGGTGATGACCGCCGACCACGGTTGCGATCCTACTTTTCGAGGAACGGATCACACGCGCGAGTTCGTGCCGCTGATTGCTTACTCTCCGCGCGGCACGGGTAAGCGTGCCTCGGATCGCCAAAGCTTTGCCGACGTTGGCGCGGCCTTGTTGCAGGGGTTCGGTGTGATGCCGCCGCCCGCTTTGCCGAAGGCCCACAGCTTTCTGCCCGACTGGTTGGCATGAGCGAATTTAGCGCCAAGAAGTTCATCGCCCACAAGCGCGACGGGGGAACTCATTCGCCCGATGAACTGAAACGTTGGCTCCAGGAGTATTTGGGAGATCGCGTGCCCGATTACCAGATGGCCGCGTGGTTAATGGCGGTTTTCTTCAAGGGGATGAGCCCCGCCGAACTTTCCGAGTGGACCGATTTGATGACCGCTTCGGGCACGACCTTGCCGCGGTCACCGGGCGCCTTCTCCGTGGACAAGCATTCTACCGGGGGCGTGGGCGATAAACCTTCGCTGCTGTTGCTGCCCATCGTGGCAAGCGCGGCCACCCGTTTGTGGGGCGCCGGCCACGTAAAGATTCCGATGATGTCGGGGCGGGGCTTGGGCCACAGCGGCGGTACGCTCGACAAGCTCGATGCGATTCCCGGATTCCGCTCGCGCGTGAACCGCGACGAAGCTCTGAACCTTTTGCGCGAAAACGACTTTGTGATGATGGGACAGACGGAAGATCTGGTGCCTGCCGATCGACGCCTGTACGCCCTGCGCGACGTTACCGGCACGGTGGAAAGTCTTCCGCTGATCGTTTCCAGCATACTCAGCAAGAAAATGGCGGAAGGACTCGACGGCCTGGTTCTCGACGTGAAGTTCGGTAGCGGGGCCTTTATGCCTACCCGGGAAAAGGCGCGCGAGCTGGCGGCGAAGCTGGTGGAAGTGTCCACGTTGCGAAACGTGAAGACCGTCGCGTGGCTCACGCGGATGGACGAGCCGCTTGGATTCGCGGTGGGCAACGCGCTCGAGGTGCAGGAGTGCATCGAGTTTTTACGGGGTGAGTCTCGCGAAAAAGGCTTGTACGATGTCACGGTGACACTGGCGGCTACGATGCTGGAAATTGCTTCGAGGTCGGCCACCCGAGATAGACCCCGGGGGCAACTGACCTTCGAAAACGCGAGAGCGGAAGTCGAGCGCGAGCTTGCCGGTGATGGACCGATGCGGTCGTTCAAGACGATGGTGTCGGCCCAGGGCGGGAACTTGGAAAAGTTCGAAGCCTCGCGCCAGGTAAGCCAAAACGGGTACCATGTTTTGGAAGTCAAAGCCCCGGTCGCCGGTTGGATCGCCAAGACCGACGCCCGTAAAATCGGCGAGCTGTCCCTTACTCTCGGGGCCGGTCGGGAACGGGCGGACGCGACTATCGATGAATGGGCTGGTTTTCGCTTTGCTAAAAAAGTGGGTGACAAGGTTCAGGCCGGTGAGGTGCTATGTCGTGTGTTCTACCGTCGGGAAATCGGCGAAGCGACTTTGCTGGAAAGCCTCACCAGTGCTTTTGAAGTAACCGCGCAGGCCCCCGAGGCGGCGCAACCATGGTGTCCAGAAAGGCTCTAGTCCAATGACCTGGGAAAATTTGCAGCAAGCAAAACAAGGCCTGGAAAAAAAATTCGGTCCCCTTCCGCGCTACGCGCTTATCTTGGGCAGCGGTCTGGGCGGCGTGATCGACGGTATGACGGATAAGGAAGGCGAGCTGCCTTTCACGGAGATTCCGAACATGGCGTCGGCGAAGGTGGAAGGCCACTCCGGCCGAATCGTCGTGGGCAAGATTGGCGGCGTTCGTGTGGTGGGCGTGCAGGGGCGGTTGCATTTTTACGAAGGCCACCCGATGGCCCAGGTCGTCCTGTTGGTTCGCGCGCTCGGATTGGCCGGCGTGGAAACTTTCGTGCTGACGAACGCGGCGGGCGGACTCAATCCGTCGCTATCCGCCTCAGACCTTTTGCTCGTCGAAGATCATCTGAACATGATGCCGAATCCACTGCTCAGGCCCAACGAGGCTCGGCTCGGTATTCGCTTTCCCGACATGTCGGAAGTTTACGATGCCGGCCTGCGCCGGAAGATGAAGGATGCCGCCAAGCGGGCGAAGGTCGATTTGAAATACGGCGTTTACATGGGCATCACCGGCCCTACGTACGAAACGGCGGCGGAAGTGAAGATGTACCGCATGCTCGGCGGAGACGTGGTGGGTATGTCGACCATTCCGGAAGCAATTGCGTTGCGCCACATGGGTAAGAAGGTGGTGGCTTTGTCCTGCGTGACCAATCTGGCCGCGGGCGTGGGCGAAGTGACGACCCACGCGGATGTGCTGAAGGGCGCGGCCAGGGCGAAGGAAAGCATGGCGCGGCTGTTGATCGAGGCATTTCCCCTTTTCGAAAGTGAACGGTCATGACTCCGGTAACCCCCATCGAAGATCTTCCCCAGGGAATCAGGCGCCTGGTGCGCAGGGCACGGCTTGCGCGCAAAAGGGCTTACGCCCCTTACTCCAAATTTCTGGTCGGCTGCATCCTGGTCGACAGCGAAAAGAAGATCCATTCGGGCTGCAACGTGGAAAACGTTTCTTACTCGGCCACAGTTTGCGCGGAACGCGTGGCGGTGGGCAAGATGGTCTCGCGCGGATCGCGTGAAATCAGCACGATCGTCGTCCTAACCAATTCAGACGAACCTGTTTTCCCGTGCGGCGTCTGTCTGCAAGTTCTAAACGAGTTCGGCAAAGAGGCCTCGGTCTACGCCGTCAACCGCCGGGCCACCGTCTTCAGCCACGCCACCATCGCGGAGCTACTTCCATCGCGCTTCGAACAACGGCACCTGAAGCGGTAACTCCGGCAAACGGTTAATTCTTTTGCGTTTTTAGCAGCCCGCCGGGATAATGATACTTGGTAGCGGTGGCACCCCGGAATTCGCGCAACCTCATACGCTATTAGCCAATAGAAAAAGTTTAAGTAAGGAGCCCACATGTCTTTTGACGTGAAATCCCTAGTCGGCGGACTACAGGACCTGGAAAAGTTTCGTAAGTTCAGCTGGTCGGGCACCTTCCAGCAATACATCGACATCGTAAAAGAAAAGCCCGATGTGACGCGCAACGCCTTCCAGCGTTTGTACGATCTAATTATGAGTTTCGGCTCCGAAGATTACGTCGAATTTAAAAAGAAAATCACGACCTACCACTTCTTCCGCGATCCAATCGAAAGCGGAAAGGACGCGGTGTTTGGTCTCGATGTCCACCTGCAGAAGCTGGTGAACGTACTGAAGTCGGCCGCGCAAGGGTATGGCACGGAACGCCGGGTTATTTTGCTGCATGGTCCCGTAGGATCTTCCAAGAGTACCATCGCCCGCATGCTCAAAAAAGGGGTGGAATGGTACTCGCACACGGATGAAGGCGCGCTCTACAGCTTTAAGTGGGTAATCGAGGACAAGGTGTTGGCGCAGAAGATTTTGGGCGGCGCCACCGAGTTCGTCTCGCCGATGAACGAAGAACCGCTGAAGGTGATTCCTGCAGAGCACCGCAAGAAATTTATCGAAGAGATCAACCGTGGCCGCAAAGAAGGCCATCGTGTGAACATCGAAGGCGAGCTTTGTCCGCCTTCGCAGTATATCTACGACGCGTTGATGAACCAATACGACGGCGACTGGACGCGGGTCATCGACCACATCCAGGTCACTCGTTTACTCATGTCGGAAAAAGGCCGCATCGGTATCGGCACGTTCCAGCCCAAGGACGAAAAGAACCAGGATTCGACCGAGCTCACCGGTGATATCAACTACCGAAAGATCGCCGAGTACGGTTCCGATTCGGATCCGCGTGCGTTCAACTTCGACGGCGAATTCAATATCGCGAACCGCGGTATGATCGAGTTCATCGAAGTGCTGAAGCTCGACGTCGCGTTCCTTTAC
>JAYUBV010000098.1:0-2429 GCA_043740655.1 Pseudomonadota bacterium
CCTGCGCAAGATGAGCCACGAGATTCGCACTCCGCTCAACGGCATCCAGGGAATGACCAAGCTCTTGCTCGCGCAAGGGGGCCATGGCCTGTCGAAACAAAGTCTGAAATTGATCGAAGAGTCGAGCGATCGCTTGCTGCAACTTATCAACGAGCTCTTCGGCTCCCTTGGCGAGAAACCGGAAATCAGTGAAGCATCGGTGGAGTCGCTCTTCACGGCCGACCCGGCTCCCCAAACGGAATCGCCGTCGCGCGGTGACGTGCTCATCGTGGAAGACAACCCCGTGAACCAGATGGTACTCGCGTTACACCTCGAAAACCGCGGCTACCGCATCGAGGCGGTCGACGGTGGGGAAAAGGCATTGGAGCTACAGGAAAGGCGCGAATTTGATGTGGTGCTGATGGACTGCCAGATGCCCGGCATGGACGGATTTGAAACGACCCGCCGCTGGCGCCTCGCCGAACAAGCGAGCGGCAAACACATTCCCATCATTGCGGTCACCGCGAACACCGTGTCGGGCGATCGCGACCAGTGCTTGGCCTCCGGCATGGACGACTACGTGCCCAAACCCATCGATCCAAATTTGCTGTTTCAAAAACTTGATCGGCTACCCAAGCGCGCGGTAGCCCCGGCGCCCACGGCGTTACCCAAGGAGGGAACCATGGCGGAATACCAATCTCTTAATCACAAAGCACTCGAAGCCCTACGCGATTTTGATGACGGAATAGGCGAGGTCCTGACCGAAGTAATCAAAAAATTCCTGGAATCGACCACCGAGCTGATGAAACCGCTTTCGGGCCACTGCGGGAAGGAAAACTGGGAAGAGGTCCGCCGGATTACCCACACCGTAAAATCTAGCGCGGCCACGGTAGGCGCCATCGGCCTCTCCGAGCTCGCAAAAAAGATCGAACACAACGTACGGGATAAGAACTTCACCAGCGTGGCGGCCGATTGTCAGATCCTGCAGCAGGCGTATACCGCCTCGTCCGCATCGCTCACACAGTACTTAGCGACGTGCGTTCGCAAAGCGGCGTAACCGCTCGCGAATCCAATCCACCGGGTTCGACTAAGCGCCCTTTGCTTACCGGCAAATTTGGCGTTAGCGTGCGGGCATGAAAACGATCATGACGGCCCTACTGCTCTCAATCTTGGCCCACGGTGGAGAGATCAAGAACCCGATTTTGACGCAAGACCTCCGGCATACTCCGCGATTGCTAGCGTGCATGAAAGGGCTGCTCGATATGAACGTGAGAGGCTTCCATGGCCCCTTCTTCGGCACCACCCACGCCGGAGCCAAGGCGCGCGGCATGGCCGTTAACATCGTGCGCGGCAAACATCTCGAAAAATATTACTGGTACTTCAAGGCGACGCCCGGCACGGAGTTCAAATCCTTCGGATACGACACTCCGCAAGGACTTGCCTTCGGCATGTTCGGAACGTCGATGGGCTCGGCTTCGGCCCTGACCGACACGCCGTACGGGACAGTCATCGCCCATCCGGATCTCTCGCCGTGCATTCCGTTCCTGGGCAAACCTTAAAAGTTTAGTGGGGAGAGGCTGGGGCGCTGGTGGCCTCCGCGGATTTCAAATCCGTTGGTGCGTGCTTTTAGCAGGCACGGTGAGTTCGATTCTCATCCCTCCCGCCAGCCGCCATGGGCAGCATCCTTAAGGCTTAATCCTTAAACCTAAGAGCGGTCACCTAGCAAATTCTAGCACGCCGGATCCCACGACGAGCATCGTGAGCACTTCACGGGCCGTCTGCGGATCGTTGGTGAAAACCACGCCTTCGGAAATCCATTCTCTTCGGCCCCTTGCTTCCTTCTTGAGGGGAACTCGCCTCGTAATCACACGTGCGGCTTCGGCGAACGTATCGGGCAGTCCTTGAGCCAGGAGCGATTTTACCGACAAGAACATCCACGCCGCGGGGGTCCCCGGCAGTACGTACTTCTCCAGCTCCAGCGCCACTCGCCCCATGGTCCACCGGGGATTGATCTCGACGATCGGGCGAAGGAATAAACGACCATGACTCGTCGCCAACAAGGCGTCTATCCCCGCGTTCCCTCGGTAGCCGGCGACATAGAGCGCCGCTCCCACCGCCTCCCCCACCTCCTCCCAGCGGGCTAGCGGCGATTTTCGGCCACCCGAGATAGACCCGGGGCCCAATACTTCCGAATGGAGGAATCGATTTTGTTCGGCGGTGAGGCTGCCCAACCTGGTTCCCAGATGAGTTCCGCGATACTCCAGTCGCGCGCCGTTTATAAATCTTCGAACCCCCAAGACCTTAGATTTCTCCCCCACTTCGATTTGCAGGGAAAGATCGGCCACCTTTTCCAGCCACGGCTCGAGAAGGATTGAGCCCTGAGTTTCTATGATATTTTGAATCCAACGGCCCAGGTTGGAATCGAGCTCGCC
The DNA here is from genome assembly GCA_043740655.1 of Pseudomonadota bacterium. Lineage (GTDB taxonomy): Bacteria > Bdellovibrionota > FAC87 > UBA2466 > UBA2466 > JBGSST01. The sequence continues at coordinate 2,412 of JAYUBV010000098.1, forward strand.
CACATTCAAAACACGTTT
>JAYUBV010000099.1:0-2424 GCA_043740655.1 Pseudomonadota bacterium
TAAAACAAAGCCGCCACGCCCTTGCCCCGGTACTCCGGCGCTACGCCGAGTACCGCCAACCGGGCTTCGGTCGGACGCCGGGTGAGCAGCTGCCACAAAAACTTGATCGGACGCACCGCATTTGGCCACGATCTGGCATTCCACATGAACTCATTCACGTTGGGAATGCACATGCAGAAGCCCGCCGGCTTGCCGTCTTTTTCGGCAATCAGCACGAGCGACGGATCGAGGATCGCCTTGAGATCGTTTGCCGCAAACTGCAGGTCTTCCAACGTGATCGGCACGAAGCCCCAGTTGCGATCCAAAGTCTGGTTGTAGAGATGGTGGACGATCTTAATCTCTTCGTGGAGCTTCTTGAGATTGATCCGGCGCATGGTTAGCCCCGTGGAGCGCTTTACGCGATCGCAGATTTTCATGATGCGTTCGGGGGCAGTGTCGCCCGCCTTGATGAGAAACGCGTAAAGGTCCCGCGCCTTGGTCAGTCCAATCTTATCGTAAACGCTAATGTAATAAGCCGGGTTGTACGGCATCATCACCATGGGAATGCGATCGAAACCGTCGACCAGCAGGCCAACTTCGTCGTTCACGGTGGGGTTGTAGGGGCCTCGGAGCTGGGTGCGCCCTTCGGCGGCCAGCGCCTTTTTGGCGGTCTGCAGTAGCTCCGACGCCACTTCGGCATCGTCGATAAAATCGAAGAAGCCGAAAAAACCTAAATCGTCTTTGTAATGATCGTTGTGCGCCTGGTTGATGACCGCGCAGATGCGTCCGACCGGTTTACCGTCGCGCATCGCCACAAATGGCATAAGCTTCCCGTGCCGCTGGTAAGGCGAAGTCGGGGCGAACATCTTTATGATACTGCCTGGAAACGGAGGAACGAAGCTCGGATCTTGTTTATGCAAGTACTCCGGCATCCTCTCGAAGAGCCGCATCTCGGCTTTCGTTTGGCACGGTGAAATCGTAACCACTGGAACCCTTCCTTTTGTCGCCCGTGTAGGCGGCATCGTCGAAAATGCCCAAGTCTTTACCGATGCGCCCGCACGTGTCGAGGACGTAGTCGAGCTCTTCGTCCGTATGGGTCGCCATGTAGCTGGTACGCACGATGGCTTCGCCGTAACGAACCGCCGGGAAGACCGCGGGGGTTGTGAAAATTCCGGCCTCGAATAGCTTCTGGCTGAACACGAAGGCTTTCATCTCGCTGCCGATGAGCAGCGGAATGATCGGGCTCCCGGTCGTGCCGATATTGAAACCCAAAGACTTGAAACCTTCCTGCATCTTCTTGGCGTTTTTCCACAGGCCGGCCATGCGTTCCGGCTCTTCCTGCAGGATTTGCAACGCACGAAGCACTCCGCCCGCCACCGCCGGCGCTAAGGCCGCGGTGAACATGAAGCAACGTGCTTTGTGTTTCAGGTAGTCGACGACGTATTTGGGGCCGGCGATGTAGCCGCCCATCGAGCCCAAGGACTTCGAGAAGGTTCCCATCACGAGGTCGATCTCGTCGTTCAGTCCAAAATGGTGGGCCACGCCTTCGCCGCGAGGGCCGAAGACGCCTAATGAATGGGCTTCGTCCACGTAAATGCGCGCGCCGAACTCCTTGGCGACCTTATTTATCGCGGGAAGATCGACCAGATCGCCCGACATGCTGAACACGCCGTCCACGATCACCAGCTTGCCGCCTTCCGCGGGAAGCCGCGATAAACGCCGGCGCAATGCGTCCGGGTTGTTGTGCGCGAAGGGAACCGTCTTGGCGGCCGAGAAGCGGCAGCCGTCTAGAATACTGGCGTGGTTCTCGCGATCGCAAAGGATGTAATCATCCCCTTCGAGCAGGGTGGCGAGCACGCCCTGGTTCACAAAAAAGCCAGTCGAGAAGACAAGGACGGCTTCCTTCTTCGTGAAGGTCGCTATCTCCTCCTCGAGCTGCTCGTGGATCTTCATCGTGCCGTTCAAAAAGCGGGAGCCCGTGCAGCCGGCGCCGTACTTACGAATGGCGGCCTGGGAAGCCTCGAGGACGCGCTCGTCGTGAGCAAGCCCCAAGTAATTGTTCGAGCCGATCATGATCTTGCGGCGTCCGCCGACCACGACTTGGTTCTCAAAAATGCCTTCGATGCTGCGGAAATACGGGTACAAACCCAAGGCCTTAACGTTATCGGCCTCGGTGAATTCGGCGCACTTCGTAAATACGTCTTTGTGACCGTCTTTCATGTTTAAAAATTCCTCCGAGCCAAAGTAACAATCCTAGGTTGATGGTGCAAATAAGCTACCACCGGGCCAACGAAAAACACAGTCAATTCAATGGTTTAGTGAACCGCATTCTTTTAATGAACGGCGTTCACTTTTTGAATTGGCATTCAAAGGTTTCCTGAGATAACGGACGGTTCTAGCACAAAGCCGTTAACCAGATCCAATTTTTTGAACGGACCGGTATGG
>JAYUBV010000100.1:0-2421 GCA_043740655.1 Pseudomonadota bacterium
CTCTATACCGTCGCCAAGGCGAATGATAAAGAGCTGAAGCTGAAGGAGCTCTACACCGGTAATGCCTTTTTGGTGCCGAAGGCCATCCCGAGCGATTTCGTGGGTATTGAGCGCGGCGACATTATCGAAGCGCGCTTGCTGCAGCTGCCACGGACCGACAAAAAGAAGAAAGAGATCAAGTTCTCCTTCGTCCGCCGCCCTTCCTACCACCCGTTGGAAGTGCACGCGTACATCAAGACTAAGGTGAAACAGTTTCGGAAATCGCAGGACTTCTCCACGTACCAGGCCTGGCTGTGGCTGCTCGTAGGCATGTACCTGAAACATCGAATTTATCATCAGATGCCGATTGAAAAAATTTACGACGACAACAGCAGGATTTAAGCGCCAGGAGAAGTTGCAGGCATGCCCAAACGTACTGACATCAAGAAGATCCTGATCATAGGGTCAGGACCCATCGTGATCGGCCAGGCGTGCGAGTTTGATTACTCGGGAACCCAGGCCTGCAAAGCTCTGCGCGAAGAGGGCTACCAGGTGGTGCTGGTGAACAGCAACCCGGCCACCATCATGACCGATCCGGAGTTAGCCCATCGCACCTACATCGAGCCGCTGCTGCCCGAGTACCTCGAAGACATCATCCGCAAAGAACGGCCCGACGCGATTCTGCCGACCGTAGGCGGCCAGACCGCGCTGAACCTAGCCAAGGCGTTGGCGGAGCAAGGGATTCTCGCCAAGTACAACGTTGAGCTCATCGGGGCGAAACAGCATGCCATCGAGCTGGCGGAAAACCGCGAGCTATTTAAGGGAGTGCTTCAGCGCTGTGGCGTCGATGCTCCCCGAAGCGGCTACGCCAATAACGCCGTACAGGCCGAACAGGTTTCTACCGTAATCGGATTTCCCTGCATCCTGCGCCCCTCGTTTACATTGGGCGGTACGGGGGCGGCGATTGTGTTCAACCGCGAAGATTTTCCCGCGGAAGTGGCCCGCGCGATGGACGCTAGCCCCACGCACGAAGTCCTGATTGAAGAATCGGTACTCGGCTGGAAAGAGTTTGAGCTCGAGGTAGTGCGCGACTCGAAGGACAACGTCATCATCGTCTGCTCGATTGAAAACATCGACCCGATGGGCGTACACACCGGCGACAGCGTGACGATTGCTCCGCAGCAGACTTTGACCGACGTCGAATACCAGAAGATGCGCGACGCCGCGATTCGCATCATCCGCGAAGTGGGCGTAGATACCGGCGGCTCTAACGTGCAGTTCGCCGTGGATCCCAAAACCGGCCGTCAAGTTGCCATCGAAATGAATCCGCGCGTATCGCGTAGCTCCGCGTTGGCGTCGAAGGCTACGGGATTCCCCATCGCCAAGATCGCGACCAAGCTCGCGGTGGGCTACACGCTTGACGAGCTACCGAACGATATCACCAAGAAGACGATGGCCTGCTTCGAGCCGAGTATCGATTACATCGTCACCAAGATTCCTCGCTTCGCGTTCGAAAAGTTTCCCAAGTCCGACTCGACGCTCGGCCCCATGATGAAATCAGTGGGCGAGGTAATGGCTATAGGCCGCACGTTCCGCGAATCGTTCCAAAAAGCCTTGCGCTCGTTGGAAATCAAATTGTGGGGATTAAACCCCATCTCCGAGCGACGCCGGCTGCGCACCGACACGCGCTGGATCGATGGCATTCGCCAGTACGTGAAGCAAGCCAAGGCCGACCGCCTCTTGTGGGTGGCCCAAGGTTTCCGCGAAGGCATCGCCATCGAAGAAATGGCGGAGCTAACGACGATCGATCCCTGGTTCCTCCAAGAGATCTTCACGCTGGTCGCGATGGAAAAAGAGATTGCCGCGTTTAAGGGCAAACTGGCCAGCGCAACGGAAGTGACTTGGCGTGAGTGGAAACAGAACGGTTTCTCCGACGCCGGCATCGCTCACTTTTTAGAAACGACCGAGGCCGAGGTCCGTCGGGCGCGCTACGCCGCTAACGTGAAGCCGGTCTACAAAATCGTCGACACCTGCGCCGCGGAGTTTGAATCCGATACGCCGTATTGCTACTCGACCTACGAAAAGACCCACGACAAGGTTCGCTCGTCGGGTAAGGAAAAAGTCGTCATTCTTGGCGGAGGCCCCAACCGTATCGGGCAGGGCATCGAGTTCGACTACATGTGCGTGCAGGCGACTCAAGCCATACGCGAAGAGGGTTACGACGCGGTCCTGGTGAACTGCAACCCCGAGACGATTTCGACCGACTACGACACCAGTGACCGACTCTACTTCGAGCCGCTGTACCTGGAAGACATTCTGCACATTCTGGAGCACGAAAAGCCAAAGGGCGTCGTGGTTCACTTCGGCGGGCAGACTCCGCTCAACTTGAGCCGGCAGCTTGTGAACCACAAGATTCCCATCCTGGGCACCTCCGCCGACGCG
>JAYUBV010000101.1:0-2405 GCA_043740655.1 Pseudomonadota bacterium
GCGGTCCAGGCCAATCTGCTCGCCGGACAGAGTGGCGATATGGTGCTGCTCGACGTGATTCCTCTTTCGATGGGCATCGAGACGATGGGCGGCGTGGTCACCAAAATTTTGCACCGCAACACCACGATCCCTACCGCAGCGGTCGAACACTTTTCCACCTACGTTGACGGACAGACGAAAGTCGCCATCCACGTGGTGCAGGGGGAACGCGAGCTAACCGCGGATAACCGAAGCCTCGCCCGCTTTGAGCTAACGGGGTTGCCGCCACTACCGGCCGGCGTGCCCAAGATTGAAGTGGAGTTTGTCGTCGACGTGAACGGAATTCTCAGTGTGCGCGCCAGCGAGCTGCGCACGGGCACCAATACGTCGGTGACGGTCAACCCCAGCTTCGGCCTGAACGACGAAGAGGTCGAGAACATGTTGATGGCGAGCTTCGACAATGCCGAACGTGATTTCGAAGCTCGATTCTTAATCGAAGCGCAGAATGACGCCGATGCCCTACTGCGCGCCACCCGCAAGTCGGTCGCCACCTACGAAGGGCTGCTAGTGCCCGGCGAGCAGGACGAGATTAAGACCGCCCTATCGCGGCTGGAGAAGTCCTTGGAGATTCGCGATCGCGAGCTTATCAAGAAACGCATTGAAGAGCTTAATGAAACGACGAAGCCGTTTGCGGAGCGGATCATGAACCACGCGGTTTCGAACGCTTTGACCGGACAAGATTTATCTAAGAAGGACAACGTATGAAGTGGACGGACACCCGCGATATCGCCATCGCCCTTTTCGAAAAATTCCCCGATGTCGACCCGCTGACACTTCGGTTCACCGACTTGCACAAACGCTGCACGGAGCTAAATGGCTTTGACGACGATCCAAAACGCTCCAACGAAAAGATCCTGGAATCGATCCAGATGAACTGGCTCGACGAGCGAGATTAGTTTGAAGCCGGTGCACAGGTTGCTCATCGCGATACTGCTCGCTTGGGCATGGCAACCGATTTGGTCGGCCGAGCACGAGATCCCCGGCTTCGCTTCCTGCTCCGGCATGGTGGCGGGGGATGGCCACCAGCTCTTTACGCCGCCCGAGCGCGCCCAAACCGCAAAGGATTTGGGGCTTCAGAAGCTATTTGTTCGCGCATCCCAACCCGAAAAGAGCTTAGTTAGTCAGGCGATCGAAATTTTTAGAAAGTACTCGCCCGGACTAGGCGCCCGGCAAAAAGCGATCCTGTGGGAGACTTTGGCGGAAGAGGTAGACCGGGCACTTCCGGGAAACGATCACCGGGTTTCGTACGGATTCTTCCGACCTACGGAGAATGGAATGACGTACGTATTTCAGGGGCCGTTACGTTTTAGGCACGGCCTCCACTACACGCTAATCATCGATGCCGAAGGCCGCGTGCTCACGGGACTGGCGCCGCTCATTCGGAATATCGCGAACTGGAAACCGTGGGCGGGCTTACGCGACCCATTGACCCGGACGAGCAGTTCCATTTCGGCGCCGCTCGCCGAGTAACTCGCAACGACTAGAAAGCAAAAACGCCACCTTTACTAACGGAGGCGGACTATGCAAATGGCGTCTTCCGTCGTCAAAGCCACCACGGTTGTACCCTCTCCTTCCACTACTCATCACAAAGCTTCGCCGGTTACAACGGATTCACGTACCGACCTAAGAACCCCTCGTAGAGGGTATGGAACGGAACGTACTGCATGTAGCCGGTCGTCGTGCCCTTAGGAATAGCGAACGACACGAACGTACGGTTGGCTTTATGCAACGGCCGTTCTTCGCCGTTCAAGAACAGACGCCAGCCCGGCAACAGCGTCTCGCTGAAGTAGATCCAGCCCGCGCACGGTGCTTCGAATTGGAAGTCGAACTGGTTGCGCCCAGTCCACTTCACGGCCTTTTCGCCCCATGGCTGCGGCGTAGACTTTGTCACATCGCAAACGGCCGCCGGTTTCTCCCAGTCCCACTCCACCCCGCGGACGAAGGCCTTGCGTTTGTCGACGGTAGGCGGCCAGTGAACAATGTCCGAATCGAAATCCGCCTGCTCGAGTTGGGGAAAAAACCACAACGACGACGTGGGCGTTTTGGGACCGAGCGCCGTCCAGCCATTTTCCTGGTGGCGAATCTCAAACACATTTGCATCGGTGTGCACCGTGGCGAGCAACGACTGGATGGGTGACTCATTGTCGACCACCAACGCGGTCAGGTTCGTCAGGTTCATAAACGCCCGCATCGCCTCGGGTTTAATTGGCTCGGTGGGCCGCGGATTAAACCGGGTGGCGTCGCCGGTAAGGCGTTTCAACAGAGTGTCCAGAAAGGGGGTCGTGAAGCTATCGTAGCCAAACACGGTCGAGCGACGGGTGAGCATGTTCGTGCCGTAAATCATGTACCGGTGCGGATAGTCGTTT
>JAYUBV010000102.1:0-2401 GCA_043740655.1 Pseudomonadota bacterium
ATCGAAGAGCACGGCCTGACCCTAGAGCAGGTAGAGCTGCCACGCCCGGTGGTGGAAGCCATCATCGACGACTACACGCGCGAGGCGGGCGTACGTAATTTGTCCCGCGAGATTTCCCAGGTGTGCCGCGCCGTCGCCGAAAAGTTTGCTTCCGAGACGCCGCCCAAAAAGGTGACCGTCGAAGTGAAAGATCTGGAAGAGATGCTGGGTCCCCAGCGTTTCTTCATGGAAGAGACCGCCGCCAACCGCGGCCCCGGCATCAGCACTGGGTTAGCGTGGACGCCGGTGGGCGGAGAAATTTTGCACATCGAAGTGTCACGCCTCGATGGCCGCGGCCACCTCGTGATGACCGGTCAACTCGGCGACGTGATGAAAGAATCCGCGCAGATTGGCCTGAGCCTATTGCGCAGCACGTGGGGCAAGAACTTCCCCTTCCGTTTCGACCGCAGCGATTTCCACATTCACGTACCGGCGGGGGCGATCCCCAAGGACGGCCCTTCGGCCGGCGTGGCGTTGTTCCTGGCACTGGAGTCGCTGGTGGAAGGCAAGACGATCGATCCTAAGTTCGCTTGCACGGGGGAGATTACGCTGCAGGGCCACGTACTTCCCGTCGGCGGGATCAAAGAAAAGGTATTGGCCGCCCACCGCGCGGGGATCACCACGGTCTGCTTGCCGGAACGAAACCGTAAGGACCTGGTCGAGATTCCTGCGGAGGTCCAAAAGACGATGCGCTTTCATTTCGTAAAAACGATTCGGGAAGTATTCCCACTCGTGGGTTTGGTCGGAGGGCCGGTGGATCCGCTAGCGGCCAGCAAGTTGATTCCCGCCGAGGCCGCGGTTAAGAACTAAACCTTCGGATCGTAGGCGGGCCTTCACCGCCCAGCCTCTTTCGCCTTCTTCTCGGCTTCTTTCTTTTTCTTTTCTTCCTCTTCTTTTTTAAGCCGCGCTTTTTCATCGTCGCCCGCCATAAAGTAGGCCCCGAGCCCCAGCAAACCCGTCAACCCCACGCCGCCCACGATCACTTGGCCCGTGTGGTTGTTCTTCCAAAAATCAACGATCTTGGCTCGTACTTCCGATTCCGTGATTTTATCGTTGGGGCCTAATAGCGTAGCCCGCATCTCTTTGGTCTTTTCCAGATCCGAATACTCCCAAAGATGGGCCGCGCCGTCGGCGGAGTCCAACACCAGCAGTTTCCCCTTAAACGGGCCGTAGGGAATGAAACCCACTGCGAGCACACTATGGCGCCCCAGAAACATATCCGGCCGTTCGCCGTCATCGATCTTAGTGCTCAGCGCTTCGTCCGTTAGGAAGGTGCCGTCCTTCTGATAAATCAACGTGCGGTCCATCCCTCGCCGAATACGCAGATCGAGAATAACCGGCAGCCCTTTTTCCAAATGCTCTTTCACCGCGGAGGACTTAAACGTAAGTTTCGCTTCCACTCCGAGTTCCAACAACGTTTTCACCCGGAAATGCGACTGGCTTGGGAAACTTTGGCGTTCCCGACGGTTTAGTCGATCCATCACGTACTCATGCACGGACGCGTTGATGGGCGTACGCAGCAACTCCATCATCAGTTCCACCGGCTGACGCTCAATAAAATGCTGAGTAACTGGGTCCTTAACCTGGCCGAGCGAGTTCAAAAATTTGAGCCCCATGAAGGTCGAGTAGACGGCGCAGGTGCCGCCCAATTGGCACGAGATGCGGGGCACGGTTTGCGTCTTTAGCTCGGGAGCAATCTCAAGTTGGGCCCCCTTTATGGTGAAGACGGTGCCGGTGTCCTTCTCAATGAACAGGTAGGTACGCGGTGACGACCAACGGTCCAATGTGCCGACAAAGTAGGCGCGGGTGGTACGAGGGATCACTTCCCCGTCGGGCCCCTTCACGTCGGGCATGCCGATGGTGACAAGATCACCACGGCCAAGCCCCAGATAATCAGTGTTCATTTTTTCGAAAGAGACGAGGCAGTAGGGAAGCTTTTCTGCGGGCGCAGCAAAGCCTGGGCGGGGAAGCACTAAGCTCGCCGCCAGTAGGAAACTAAGCAGCCGCTTTGTGGAGCACGGTACGGTTGCGGCCATTTTCTTTCGCCTCGTAGAGGTGGCGGTCGGCGGCCAAAGTGAGGTCTTCCATCGTGTTGAAGTTGTCGGCCTCGAATGTGGCGATTCCGATGCTGATCGTGATTCCGATCGGAGTCTCTTTAAAAATTACCTTCTCCAGTTCCACGGACTGTCGTAGACGCTCGGCAATGGTCAGCGCGTGGTCGGCGCTGACATTTCTTAAAATAACCGCGAACTCCTCACCGCCGTAACGGCAGGCGATGTTCTCCATGCGGAGCTGTTTCAATAACGCCTGGCCGAGTGTCTTCAACACGTAGTCGCCCGCGACGTGACCGTAGGTGTCGTTG
>JAYUBV010000103.1:0-2401 GCA_043740655.1 Pseudomonadota bacterium
ATCCCAAAAAAAATACGATCGACATTCCTTCCGGCCGAGTGAAGGGAACTCTTAGCTTTTACCCCGACCGCATGGCCTTCGATGATGCGGTGGAGTTGCTCGGCGGAGTCGCCGACGTGAAGGGGTTTTTAGGATTCCATAAAAACCCGACCGAGCTGACTATCAAGGGTAAGAACCTTTCGTTTACGGAGCTTAAGCACATCTCCAACCTTGCGGTGCGCGGCACGATTCCCACGATCGAAGCGCAAATCGTTCACAACGTTCAGGGCATGCGCATCTCCGGCGACTTCACCACGGCGGCGGCGGAATTGGAAAGCGTGCGGCTGGGTGAGATTCAGGGACAGGCCCACTACGAATCGGGACTGCTCACGTTCGACAATCTCGTAATGGCGAGCGACGAGCCAATCCTAGGTAGGGGTTACGTAGATTTCTCGCCCGATCGCACCCACTACAAATTCCAAGCGGAAGTGAAACGGGCGGAATTAGCGCGGGTGTTCAAAGTTTTCCCCGAAGGCGTTCTTCCATTCCCGGTGCCGGCCGGCGGTGAGTTGTCGGGGCGCGTGTTTATCGAAGGAGGGCGCAACAACGAAGGGCTAGAGATCGAAGCGACGGGCCAGGCCAAAGATTTTCAATGGTACGGCGAGCATTGGCACGGAGCCAATTTCTCCGCCAATTTTCGCCCCAAACACACGTCGTTACGGCGCATTCTCCTCTTCAAACGCACGGGCGCCCTGCAGTTAAACGGCGAATTGAATGATGGCGAGACCGATCTCCACTTTCAAAGCCATAGCCTGCGGCTCGAAGAATTCGCCCGTTTTAAGGGGACGTCGCTATCTGGAGAAATTCTGGGCGATGTCCACTTTAAGATGAAACGCGGAGTTTTAAATTACGCCGGCGGCAAGCTGCAGGCGAAAAAGTTTACGTTCCGCAGTGCGGAGATCCCCGAGTGGAACCTGAGCATGCTGAGCGACGACAAGCTCATCCGCTCCACCTTTTCGACGAGCGATGGAAGCCTCACGGGCACGTACCGCCATCCGCTGCTTAAGCAAGGGGACGGCGAGCTGGGATTAAATTTCATCCGCTTCGACGGATTGCCGTGGCTTAGCGCTTTCCTCGGCGTGGATCTTGATACCTTTCAGGAGATGCGCATCGGGGGCCGGGTGGACCTGGTCGGTTCGCTCGAAAAATGGAGTCAGCTCCGGGGAGGCGCCAAGCTCGACGTCTTGCGCATAGGACTTCGCCAGGGCGTGCTCGAAAATAAAACTTCCATCGAAATTTTTACCAACGCCGGCGAGTTTCGCGTGGCGCCGTTTCGTCTCGAGGGCGGCGAGAGCCAGTTCAGCGGTGATTGGCTGTGGTCCAGCGCCGGGGCTTGGTCCGGGCGACTCGACGGCCGTTCGGACGTCAGCGTGCTCCGGCCCTTCCTCCCGTTTGTCGAGTCGGCTTCCGGGAAGTTGCTCTTCGGAGTTCGCGCTACCGGCTCGTCAACAAAACGCGATTTCCTGGGCAACGCCCGTGTCGAAAGTGGATCGCTTCGCTTTAAGGGCATGGCGGACGAGCTCAAGGGGCTAGACGCGCAACTTACGTTGAGTAAGAGCGCCATCAACTTCGATCGGTTCGAAGCCAACGTAAACGGCGGCACGTTACGCGCGGGTGGCGACATTGGCATGGACCTCTTCACCGAGTTCGTCCCCCGTCTAAAATTTTCTACCGATCGGGTGCTGCTCAACTTCATGGAAAACAATTTGAACACGTTGGTCACCGGCAACTTTACGTTCGGTGGCCAGGCGGCTCCGTACGTCATAAAGGGCACTTGCGATCTCGTGGAGGCCAATCTTCTGAAGTTAGAGGCCGCCGCCGCGGCGCCTCTGCGCCAGGAAAAGCCGATTTTTAATTTCGATATCCAATGCCACGCCGATCGCGGAGCGTACGTGAAGAGCGATCTGCTGAACGCGGAATTCAAGGGCGACTTTCATCTGGTGGGCAAAGACACGGCGATGGGGCTCCTGGGATCCATCGAGCTCATCGAAGGCTCGCTCCGGTTTCGCGAAACGAAGTTCACCCTGAACAACGGCCTGGTGAAATTCGAGAGCGATTCCCGCATCGCCCCGCGGTTTAATATGGCGGGCTCCACGCGCATTAAGGAAGAAAAGGCGTCCAATCCAGCCGAATTCGAAGTCACCTTGCTGACCTACGGCACTCCGCAAGACTACCGCATCCGCCTGACCTCCTCCCCGGCGCTGACCGAGCCAGAGATCATCTCGCTGCTGCTCTTGGGCTTTACCGGCCGTGGCAGCCGTCAGGAGGGTAACTTCATGGATTTGGGCACCGCGGTGATGGGACAGATTCCGTTGCAGTCGAAGATTCAGGGCAACCTGGGGTTCGATATTAAACTGAAGTC
>JAYUBV010000104.1:0-2398 GCA_043740655.1 Pseudomonadota bacterium
CCGGTCCGTTTCGCCGCCGAATATCTGAATCCCCACCGGCCGTTCGGCCTGTGAAAACTCCATCAGCTCCCAGCTCTTAGCCCCTTTACGGATGAGCCCTTCGGCCGAGACCAGTTCGGACACGACCATCTGCGCGCCCTGCTCTCTAATCAGGGTGCGAAACACCACGTCCGAGATGCCCGCCATGGGGGCCATCACCCAGCGGATGTCGCCACAGCGTTCTTTGAATGTTGAAATTGGGGGAAGCACTTGGCCGGTGGGTATATCACAGGACCGCGCCCAATTTTCGCGACAAAATTTGTCCGAACCGTCGAAACCCCACATTGACCCAAGTAACCGAAATATTTATCGAAAAAGGCTGGTTTGTCGGAACGTCTTTCGGGGTATGAACAGTCGGCGAGCCCCCTCCTCACAGAATACAGTTGGCGCCGACGTTGCAATCTACCTCGTCGTGGAAGTTCAGGCCCGGCCTCGGGCAATCTCAATATTTGTGGTGGAGCAGTAAGTGAAAAAATTTATCTTGGTATCGACGGTCGGTGTTTCTAGCCTTTTCTTGATTTTGGCGTGTTCAGCCAAAAAAGCCGGTCGCTTCGGCGATCTCTCCGGAGAAGTTTCCGAGGCGTTTGCTCGTTCGGTGCTGGATACGCCGACGATTTTGACCGATCTCTTCGTGGGTAACGTTCCCACGGTGAATGTGAAAAAGTCTCTAGATCGAACGGCGCTAAAGCTGGTGCAGAACGGTATGATTCGCATGGCGACCTCGCCACTCGGTAGCTGTGATTCCGTAGGAACCGGCGACCTCAGAGATAAGGACGCGGACGATATTCCGGTAAACGCTAACTTCAAAGTCGATTGCAGCTCGCCGAACGAATTTTTGAAGGCCTCGTACACGTTGAAAGATCATAACGACGGGCTGGCCTTTCCTAAGGCGGGCTTTTCGTTGCAAATTGATTCCATCGAAGGCCGTCTGGCCAACAACAACACCAATCTCGTGGATTTCAACCTTGAGAGCAGCAACTTCGAGATCAAGATTGAAGGCGCGACTAGCACGGCGACGGGTTCGGCCGGGGCGACGCTCAAGGTGGCTGGCTCGCGAGCGGACATCGGCTTCGAAGGCTCGGCCACCTACTCGGGTAACGTGAACGCCCGTCGTGAAGGCGACAAGGCGACGGCGTCGGGCAAAGTCCGTTACACCGGCTCGGCCATCACGGGAATTACGGACGCTGACATCGTGGCGCAGGTCGATGCCGACCTCACCATGGGCGACTGCGGCGGCGACAACATCCTGGTGAAGAGCGGAACGGCGACGCTAAAGGACGCGCGTAAAAACGTAGTTCAGGCGACGGTAACGAACTGTGAGTTGAAGATCACGTTCAACGGAAAGTCGATGCCTATCAATCGCGCCGGCAGCATCATGCTCCCGAAGTACTAAGGCGATTTGTCATTGCGAGCCTTGCGAAGCAATCTCGTGGCAGAAGGACCAACGTAGTTGGTTCTCATTCAACGGGATTCGCCTGGCGTTTGCCCGGGCCTCTTCGAGGCCTCGCAATGACGCTAAAGACTTTTACGGGCATAGTCGTTGATGTCGTACTTCCACACCGGCAAACCGCAGAAGCGATCGCCCTCCGGGCAGTACGGCTTGACGCCGGCGCGCAGCCGTAGGTAGCAGGGCGCTTTCATGTGTTCGGCAAGCTTTGGGAACTTTTCGCGTAGCTGTTTGATTTCATCCAGGCTCGCGCGGAAGATCTCTTCCTGCGCGTTGTAGCAGGTGCGCAGCTTCCACTTGTGCTGCCACGACTGGAGGTCTCCGCTGGAGACCATGCGAATCGAAACCGCGTTCGGCAAAAGGTAAAACGCGAGGTCCGGTTTTACGCCGGCATCGATTAGGCGATTCACGCCTTTGAAACTTTCGTCCATGCAACGCCGATAAAGGTCGTGAGCCTCGTCGTTCTGCGTGATGCCGAAAGGGGTGATGTAGTCGGGCTCGCCCGAATAGTGGAAAAATACCGACGGTCGGCTGCTAAACACCATGCGGTGGCGCTGATCCTGAGAGTCGGCGGTGTGGCTCAGCTTCTTCTGGTACGTGAAGCTAGCGTGGTGCAGCACCTGGCTCATGCGCTCGAACGTGCCCACGTTCAGCGTATCCGCGATGAATTTGTTCTCTTTGGGATCGAGCAACAGTGAGAGAGCGACATCGTCCGACATCTGACTCTTCAGCTTACCGAGCTGAACGCGAACGGCCTGGGCCAAAACTTTTTCCGGATCCGACGAGTGCTGGATCAGCTTCGACACGTGTCCTTCGAGCGACTCGTCGAACTCCTTCGCAAACTCGGCGCTTACCGTCCGCGACAGCCCCGCCTGGCGGAACTGATACTCGGGCGACGCTTCGAGCGGCAGC
>JAYUBV010000105.1:0-2393 GCA_043740655.1 Pseudomonadota bacterium
CCCCACCGCCGCCCGAATCGGCGCCGAAGCCCGGAGGCTTTTTATGACCGGGACCGGTCGCACTTAATTCAACCGCGCTGGAGCTGCCTGAGGCCGAACTGCCCGAAGAGCCGCCTGAAGATCGCGAACCGCCCGTTGAAGAGGAGCCCGAGCCACCAAAATCTTTTCCGCCGGCCGCGCCGCTATCGCCACTTTTTTGAGTATCCCCCCCACCGCCGGTTCCGGCCGGCGGCATGAAGATCGGCTTACCTAAATCAAACAGGCGATCGGCGTCGCCCTTTACGATGTAAGTTTCTTGGCCCGAGTTGTATTTCCAGCGGCCGTCATTTTGAAAACTGCTCTTGCGTAATTCTGCACAGCCGAAATCGTTTAGCCCATCCGTTTTCGTTAGGCCGGCCGAGCTGGCATCGCCTTCGGTCCAATTTCCTAAACCGAGGCCTGCGCCCGAACCGTAGGGCAGGCCCGTGATTTCGCGAAATACCGTCGTCGCTAAAGCTTGGGGCGTATTGCGGCCGACGATACCCGCGCCCGTAGGATCGACTTGGCCTCCGCGACCCGTCATTTTGTAGCGCTGCAAATAGGTGTCGCCCGGATTAAAAGTGAGGTCTTCGCAAGTGTCGCGGTCGCGTTTCGCACCGCACATGACCGCCGCCTGAATTGGGTTGCCGGTGATTGTCGCAGAGGCCACGCGATTCACCCCTTGCGAGCTCATTCCTTGAATAGCGTTACACGACTGGCGCGCTTGCTGATTGATCGCGGCGGGAATGCCGGGAGTGCTTTTCACGTAGAAAGGAAACACGACCAAATTCACTCCACACTTAGCCGCCATGTCGACCATGCCTTTGACCATGGCGTTTCCGTTGGGGACGCTTGGAGAAATAAAAACACAGGCCGGAAACCACTTGTCGTACGCCTCAATTTTTCCGGGCTTGTTTTGCTGAGCGCCGCCCCCACCGCTTTGGTCACCTCCGCTATTGGGCCCTTGGCCTGGTCCCGAGTTTTTTGCCGCGCTGTCGTCGTACGTGGTGGACTGAGTTCCCGAACCGCTGCCGGACGATCCGCTATAGGACCCACCAGAACTTCCACCAGACGATCCGGATGCTCCGCCGCCTTCCGACGCGGAGATCTGCTTAATCAAACTTCCAATTCGCGCGCCGATGGTAGTGCCGGCAGTTTCAACCGGCGTGATTCCGCCGGTAGCCGAGGCGCCCGTCGCTCCGCCTGGATCCACGTATTTGGGATCACCGGGCTTGATCTTGCTTTGAAATTTAGCGGCATTCGTTAGCGGCTTCTTCTTCTTGATCACGGCCCCGTACGAAATTTGAGAGAGCGCGATCGAAGTCGAAATTAGAATGAGGAGAAAGTGCTTCAGAACTCACCCCCCGGTATTGCGCGAGGCGTACGTTCGCCGCCGCGGCGACCCCGATTGCGAGCCGCCGAGGTATCGCCCTGCCCTTTTTCAAGCTGCTGGCGCCGTTTTATCCGCTGCTGCTCGTCGATTTCTTCATCAGAAAGATCGCTCTGGCGCCCTACGCCTTTAAAGAAGTCGGCGTTGCTTAAGCCTGAACCAGCGCCCGCCCCAATTGAGCTAGCCGGAGCGCGATCTCCAGAAATGCTGGCGCCGCCGCCTGCGCCGAATCCGCCACCGCCGCTCGAAACCTTGGCGGCATTATCGTCGTAAGTCGCGGAGTTACTGCGAGCACTCCCTAAGCCAACCGAGGTGCTACGGAACTGAGATCCGCCACCGGGCTCGCCTTTAGGCGCCTCGTCGTCATACGTCGTACTGTTACTCTGCCCGCCACCACCACCCGCGAAACCGCTTCGGCTGCCTGGAGGCGGAGGATCCACTTTGGGTTTCCCCACGGGGCCCATGCTGCCACCGCCGCCCGGATTTTTGGGGGCGCTATCGTCATAGCCAATCGACTGCGTGGCTTTGGGTCTGCCGTTAGGGGAAGGGGTGCGGGCCCCTCCAGTAAAAGTTTCGTCGGGCTGCTCGCCAACTATGCCAGCACCCGCTTTAGCCAATTTTTGCGCGTTAGTGAGCGCGCCGGCTACGGCGGGTTTCATTTTGTGGCGAGGGTCAATCGGGTCAGGAGCCGAAGCCTGTGATCCACCGCTTGAACCCGGGGAGCTGTTGCCTTTTGGTGGCGGGGAGCCGGTTCCGCTTGAAGAATTTTTCGAAGCGCTATCGTCAAAAATTACGTTCTTTCCGACGTTAGCAATTTTGGGCGGCGAAGTGTCGCCTCCGGGCGGCGCGCCGCGGGGCGGATTAAATACTTTTTTGCCGCCGCTCATGTTCCACCAGGCGCTGCGATCCGCGGGCGGTGTGTAGTAGGTTTGGCGATTCTCTTCCCAGCGCCAAGTCTTATCGGTATTGGGCATGGCGTTTTTGC
>JAYUBV010000106.1:0-7937 GCA_043740655.1 Pseudomonadota bacterium
TGTCGAGTTTCCAGCCGGTCAGGTGCGAAGCCAGCTTCACATTCTGACCTCGCTTGCCGATGGCCAAGCTTAGCTGGTTGTCGGCGACCACGATTTCCATCGCGTGGGCATCTTCGTCGATCAAAACCTTCACCACCTCGGCCGGAGCCAAAGAGTTACAAACGAAACGGGTCTCGTCCTCGTCCCAAGGCACGATGTCTATCTTCTCGCCGCGAAGTTCCTGCACCACGTTCTGCACACGGGCCCCCTTCACGCCGACGCACGCGCCGACCGGATCCACGTCGGAGTCCGTCGAGTACACCGCAATTTTGGCGCGGATGCCGGGTTCCCGGGCTGCGGTCTTGATCTGAACGATGCCTTCCGAAACTTCGGGCACCTCCTGTTTGAACAGCTGAATCAGCAGTTCGGGGCAGGTGCGCGACAAGACAATCTTTGGGCCCCTAGGGGTCTGCTGAACGTCAATGAGGTAGCCCAGAACGCGATCGCCCGGGCGATACGTTTCGCCAGGAATCTGTTCGCGGGTCGGCAAAATAGCGTCGGTGCGGCCCAGGTCCACGACCAGGCAGCCCTTTTCGATACGCCTACAAGTTCCGCTCACCACTTCACCGCGGCGAACGTTGAACTCGTTATATATAATGTCGCGCTCGGCATCGCGAACCTTCTGGATGATGACCTGCTTCGCCGTTTGGGCGGCGATGCGGCCGAACTCCGAATGGTCGAGCTTGATACCGATGCTGTCACCCAGAGCTACGTCCGGGTCCAACCGGCGCGCTTCGTCGACTTTTACTTCGACGTCGGCGTTAGCAAGCACTTCGACGACCGTTTTGAACTGGAATAGTTCCACTTCGCCCAGGTCTTCATTGAAATGGGCTTCAATCTCTTTTTCCAAACCGTATTTTTTCTTCGCGGCCATCAACATGGCCGATTCCAGCGCTTCGACTAGAATGGCGCGATCGATCCCTTTGTCTTTCTCTACTTGATCCAGAACTCGGGCTAATTCCGATGCCATAACGACTGCTCCTCTAAAAAACTAAAACTGCGGCCTACCTAGGCCTTCCAAATAACGTGGGCCTGCCGAATATTATTCCAGCCAACCCGAAACTCTTGTTTGTTCTGCAAAAAAACTAGCTCTTCTGGCTCCACCTTAGCGAGCGTTCCCCAGGGCTTAGCCCCGAAACGTTCGATCGAATGGCCAAGCTTCAGCCGAACGTCCTTACCGATCGCCTGCTGAAAATCGGATTCCAGCCGCAGCCGGCGATCAAGACCAGGGGAAGAAACTTCCAGATCGAATCCTTCAGGTAACCAATCGGCCGCCTCGACCACGGGGTCAAGCAAGCGACTCACTTCGGCAACCTCATCCAGACCGATCCGCTTCGCCGGGTCCGTCCAGCCAATGAAGAGGCGGATTGTCGAGCGCGATCCCCCGGCGATATCGACGTCTACGACGTGATACGCGGGGCCCAGTGTGGTTTCCACTAGGGCAATAAATCGTTGCTCTTGCTCCGTCTTCGCAATGGACTGCACTAAAAATCGAACCCTTATATAGCAAAAAAGCAGGCTCTCGCCCGCTCCGGAAATTACTCATTCAACCGAAAAGAACAACTGTAGATAGCAGTTTTTTTTGAGAAAAACAACCCCGGCCGGGGTCGGGCGACGGGTTTTAGCTCGGGCCCACCGCACCAGGCGTTTTCTTCCCGCATCTCCCTTTTTGTTATATTATTCCAGTACTTGAAAAGGAAGGCTGATGAAATACTCCATTTCCCTCGTGGCCCTGGTTTTAGGTGGTTTGACCTCCCTGCACGGTTCCCCCTCCTTTAAGGAGAAGGAAATGAACGAAGTGAAACGCACGTTCACCTTCCGCGGGCACCCCATCCACCCCCAGATCGTGCACCGCTTTGCGGGCTGGCAGTGCGATAGCGGCTACCCCACGACCGTTACGATTGATTTGAACACGGCGGCCGGAAGCGGCGAGTTTCCGGATGAAGGCGTGGCCCGGGACGGGCACAAGATTTCCGCCAGAGAGGGCAATCAGACCTTCGCTTACGAATGGCTCGGCGTCGTAAAAAGCGGAACCCACGTGGTGCTCGCCACCTGGACGGAGCAGCCCGCCACCGCCGAGGGCACCGAAGCTAAACCCGGGGAGCCGGGGAAAACGAAGAAAAAAGTTTTGTTTCTCCGTACCGCGCGCGGCAAGGCGTTCCTTGAAAACGGTAAACTCTATGATCGACTGCTGCTAACTGAGGAACGCCGTTTCCCCATCAACGAAAACGAAGAGGTCGCGGCGAAGTTAGCGAACGACAAGGTGACGCTGACCATGACCGCGGCGGGCGGCAAGAAGCGCGTGGCCACGCTAGATATTCAGTAACGGGGGCGCCGTGCCCTAATGGCTATCAAGAATTAACCCTCAAGGCTGAAGGATTAAGGATGAATAGCCAAAGGCTATTCCTGGTATCCTTGCCGTAGATAGTCGTCCGTCTCCGCCTTCTTGTCTTCCTCGGGAAAGCGGGTCGCTGGGTCGGCGTCCATGGACGTTGCCGCCGCGGCACGGGTCGTTCCGGGCTCACCCACGCGGGCCAAATTATCGCCCCGGCTATTGGGAACCATTCCGTTCTTGAAGGCCACGCGTACGCGCGAGCTTGAGTTAGTCATCGCCAATTTTCCCGTGTGCTTGTCGATGTAGGCGAAGACGATATCGTCGGGCACCGGGAAATCGTTCTTCGGATATTCCTTGATGACCTTATTCATGTACTCGGCCCAAATCGGAGCGGCTGCATGCCCTCCAGTTTCGCCGGCGGAAAGCGGTTTGTCCTTTAAGTAGCCCACCCACACGCCGGTAGTGACGTAGGGCGTGTAGCCAATGAACCACGCATCGCGGTGATCGTTGGACGTGCCGGTTTTACCGGCCACGGGAACGGACAGGGCAGCGGCGCGTCCGGTGCCTTCGCGCACGCAGGCTTTAAGCAGATCGGTCATCACGTACGCCGTTTGCGGCGTAATCACTTCGCCGGGCGCCAACGTCTGCTCCATCGCCAGCGTGCTCGCCTTGCCGGGAGTGGTCGGAGCCAGTGACGCGGTCTGCGTCGTGGGCTTCGTCGGATCCGGAGACGGCGTAGCGCCAGCTTTACCGTCGGCGCGCGACATGCCCTCTTCGATTACCTTGCCCTCTTCATCCATCACCCTCTTGATGAAGTGCAACGCCACGGGTTTGCCCTGGCGCGCGAAGATGGAGAAAGCCCGGGTCAATTCGTCCAGCGACGAACTCCAGCTGCCGAGGCCAATCGATAGATCCCTAGGCAGCGGGGAGGTGATGCCCATGCGGCGAGCGTACTCGATGCCGTAATCGACGGTGAGTTCGTTTAAGAGCTTCACCGTCGGAATGTTCATCGAACGAACCAACGCCAGACGCAACGGAATGTCGCCTTCGAACGAGCCCGAGTAATTGTGCGGGCGCCAATCTTCGCCGGTGGTATCGGCGTCTAGCGCGCCTTCGAATTTAAATACGATCGGAGCGTCGGTCACGATGCTGGCCGGTGAAAAACCTTTGTCCATCGCGGCCGCGTAAAGCAGCGGTTTGAAGGTGGAGCCTACTTGGCGTTTCGCCTGCAGCGCGATGTTGAATTTGCTCTTTTCGAAATCGGTGCCGCCCACCATCGCGGTGACATCGCCGGTGGCGTGGTCGAAAGAGAGTACCGCCCCCTGCACTTCCGGCTCCTGCTCCAGCGAGACGAAAATTTGTCCGAGCTTGCGATCGATTGACTCAACCTTGGTCCAGACGACATCGCCGTTTTTCAGGACGTCGCCGATGTTCTTCGACGGTTTACCGTCGATTTGCACCCAGGCGTAACCCGCCGTTTGCAACGTGGCCTGCGTCTGACCGATCCACGCCTTGGCGGTGTTGGTCTTGGTATCCAGATCGGTGATGAGCGTTTGGTAGAATTCGCCCCGCTGTACCGGGGTCGCGCCGTAGTACGGCGAGTTGGGCGCCTGTACCGTGGTCAGATCGTAAATCAGCTTTTTCTCTTTCGCGTTCTCGTCGAACGACGCCGGCAATAAACGCGTGGTCACGATTGCCTTCAACACGTTCTCGTGCTGGGCCTGCAAAAATTCATTGGTGTTGGCGCCTTCGAGATTCTTCAGCGCTCCTCGCCAACCGAGCCGCTTGTCGACTTCGCGAAGCCCCTTCATCAGTGACGCTTCAGCCTGTTTCTGGAATGCGTAGTTCAAGGTCGTCTCGACGCGCAGGCCTTCGGTTAGCACGCGCTCGGAGCCATACTTACCCATCAGGTACTGACGGACCTCTTCCACGAAGTACGGCGCTTCCGTCACGTTAATATCTTTGGTCGTCTTGAGCTTCAATACTTCGCCGTAAGCTTCGGCCGCCACCTTGGGTTCGATGAAATTTTCTTCCACCATCCGCTTCAGCACGTACTGCTGCCGACGTTTGGCGAGGTGCGGGTTATGGAATGGGTTCCAGTCGTTGGGGCGCTGCGGAAGACCGGCGAGAATTCCCGCTTCGGCCACCGTAATCTGCTCTACACTCTTGCCGAAATAATTTCGGGCGGCAGCGCCAATACCAAAGGCGCCGTGGCCGAGATAGATTTCGCTGAGGTACAGATTCAAAATTTCGCTCTTGGTCAGCTCGCGCTCCATACGCCAGGCCAGAACCATTTCGCGAATCTTACGGGTAATCTCTTTTTTCTTAGAGTTGAGCAGTAGCGCGCGGGCGACCTGCTGGGTGATCGTGCTGCCGCCCTGAGCGTAGTGACCACGCATCACGTTGGAGATGGCGGCGCGGGCAATGCCGGTAAAGTCGATACCCTTATGGTGGTAAAAGCCGGAATCCTCGGCGGCCACAAACGCCTGCAGCACGTGCTTAGGAATCTTTTCAAAGGCAACGGGGTAACGCCGTTCCGTGGTGAACTCGCCGATCTTCTTGCCGTCGATAGAATAGACTTCGGTGGCGTGGGAGTGGCGAAACGCCTTGAGCGACGCGACGTCAGGAAGCCCTTTTAATAGGCTAAAGAAAACGGTCGTAACCGCGAGGAGGCCGCCCAAAATACCGAAGAGGGCAACTAAAGACACGGTGCGAAACGTAGCTTTAAACGTAAAATGTGGCCGCTTAAATTTCATAGGGTGGCAACTTCCCGTTGGGGCGAGAAAATTTTGTAATTCCTTAGCATATTATCAGATTCTCCGTTCCTCTTTTCAATTTCCCACGCCCCGGATAAGTTCCACGGCATGGAAAAAAAATATAAGCCAGAAGAGCTCGTTCCGGCGCCCCTTACCCTCACCGTTCGTTCCCACATCGTGCGGGACCTGAAGGAGATGGAAAGAAACACGAAAATGACCGTCGACGAACTGGCCACCAAGGCCCTGCTGATGTTCATCGCCACCCACAACGACTTTCTGGGCAAGCGTAAGTAACGTTTTACGGCGCGAATTTGTTCGAAATCACGCCGTTTAATAGCTCTTCAAAAACATCGTGATTCTGCGCGGGTATCGGGGCCGCTTCACCGCCGCCTAGCCGCTCCAGCGCCTTTTTCACGGCCTCCTGCTGCCATTCGCTCTCGTTCTTTAGGCCCATCATGTAACGCAATTCCAATTCGTGGTTCAGCGTCGCTTTTTGACGCGCATCAACTGACTTAGGTAACGGCCGGCCGGCCGGTCCGTAAAGGGCGAGCTTAATCTCCGAGTAGGCATTCGATCCGTTGTGCGGGGAGAAGCCCGACTTGTAGCCGAAGCTTAAGTGATGAAACGCCTTTTCCAGATCCGCGGCCAAGGCCGGAGACCGTTCCATCTCAAGGGCAATCTGCATGAATAGCTCCTCGGGCACGCCCAACCGGCTGTGCAACGCCATCGCTTCGCTACCAATCCTTTGGGAGACGCCCGCGGAGCCTGAAGTGTGCCGCAACGAGATGTCGAACAGGGCCTGGTTCAGCCGGTCGAGGTGAGCCTGGGTGAGGGTCGCCTTGTTGGAACCCGCGGCGATGAAGGCTTTTTGTTGGGCAAACATGGCCGACAGCTTTTTAAGCACCTTTGCGTCGGATAGGTTTAAGCCCTGGGTCGTGCCGAAGGTCTTAAACGTCTCCTTGATGAAGTTTTCCGCTTCGCCGGGCAGGAAGGTAAAGGCAAGCCGTGGATTCTTCACGTAGTGCTCGAGCGCCAGCTCACCGATTTTTTCTATAGCCGCTTGGCTTAAACCTCTGCCTGAGTCACGCAGGTCCTGAAGCAAAACGGATACGTGCATGAGGCGCGATAGTTTTTCTTCCGCGGAGAGGTCCTTTAGTAAACTTTCGTTGCCTTTGGCGAGTTTGGTGAAGAACTCGCTGCGGACGTCGTAGAAGCCTTTCCCGGTGGCTTTTTCGGCCAGGGCAGCGTCAATATTGGTGGCGTGCTTCTTAAAGAACGCGTCATCCTGGAACTTCACTTCGGCAATGCGCTGGGGCGCTTTCCATTCCGTCTTTACGGCGGGACGCGCGGCCACGCCAGGAGCGTTGCGATTGACGATAAGCCACTCGGCGCGCTCGGCACGACGGGCCACTTCACGGTGCATGGCCTGGGCGGCCACGTCGCCCGTTCGGCTTGAAGACAGGGCCAACGCGTCGGCCTCTTCGCGAAGCGTTTTGGCTTTGGCCACCGCAACCTCCTGATTCGCACCGTCCACGCCCAAGAACTTCAGCGCGTCATCGACCGTCTCTTCAAACTGCGGGCCGTAACGGCGTTGCAAGAGCCCGTTTATGACTTCATCGCCCTCGCCGGTCACGTTTAAGTTACGGCGGCCTTTCACGAGCGCCTCGACCACGCTTTGCGACGGTAAAATCTCGGCGGGCACGTCCAGCATCAGCGCCAGTGTGTTCATATCGCTTAAGTTGCGACCGTCGACGTGCACCCGCTTCAAAGTTTCCAGCGCACGTTCAATCGCTCTGGCGTCCACGCCGGCTGCTTTGGCCGCCTGCGCGGCTTTTTCCACCTGCGCCCACGGCGGCAATGGCGCGTAGTGATTTAACGCTAATAGCTCACGGGCCTCGTAAACGGTGGTGGCGCTCTCAACGATCCTTTCCGTGTGCTTTAGGTACGTGTCGACGAGGTTTTCTAACAGCTTCAGACGATCCACCGTGGTCGCCAACCCTTCGGAAATTTCCATGGCCCGTTGGTAGGCTATGGCAATCCGGTAAGTCCGTTCCCCTTCGGCGTCGATAAGGCCGAACCGTTTCTTAAGGCCCAGCTCGCGTTCCAAGGCCCGCGCATTGCCGCGTTTGCCCAGCAACTCCAGCACGCCCTTCTCATTCTCCGCGGGAATCGTTTTCGATTTTTCTACCAGTTGCAGCAGCGGTCTGGAATCGGCGACCACGCCCAAGCCACGTTCGAGTTCCAAACGAGCCAGCGCTTCCTCTAGCGGCGTCACCAACGTCGACTGCGCCGCCTCGGCCTTAAGCGCGCTAGTCATCGACTCCACTTTGAGGGTGATGTCGTTGCGAACGATCTCGTAACGGAAGTCGTAATTCCAGCCGGAGTGCTTTTCGAGTTCCACGATTATTTTTTCGATCTTCGCGCGTTGGGCCTTGGCCTTAGCGCGCGCGAGCCCTTCCACCTGGGTGCGAATTTCGTCAATGCGTTTGGGGTCGAACTTGGCGGCTTGGGCGGCGGGCACCGCTTCGTCCACCGCTTTTTTCACCGCGGCTTCGATTTCGACGTCGACGTCGGCCCGCAACGTTTTGGCGTCCTTAACCGGCTGCAACGGTTTCTGCGGCGGCAACGGCTCCAACGGACGCGGGGGCTCGTAAACGCCGGGTTCGGTCTCCCAACCTGCGTAAGGATTGCCTTCCTGAACTTCTACCGTGCGCGTCAGTCTCACTAGGAAGTACGACATCGCCGAGTAGTTTCCGTCGGCCAGCGCTTTGATGAAGTTTTTATCAGGAAAGAACCCGGACTTCCCT
>JAYUBV010000107.1:0-7931 GCA_043740655.1 Pseudomonadota bacterium
CGGCCTCGATGGTCACGATCGTGGCGCCAAAGTTTTGGTCGCGGCCATGCGCTATGCGGGCATGGAAGTGATCTACACCGGACTTCACCAAACGCCCGAGATGATCGTGGCCTCGGGCATTCAGGAAGACGTCGATGTGATCACTTCCATGCCCGCATCGCGCATGGCCGCGACCAAAACTTTGGCGCCACGATCGTGACCATCGAGGCCGGGTTTGGCGACCAGAATACGAATGGGAGGTGTCAGCTTCATTGAACCGGTTTATCCTTCTTAAATCGCTTGGGCGCAATGTTGACGGCCTTGCGCTTTTCTCTCAAAAACTCCGCAACGACCGACTCGACTTTTTTCTCTTCGTCCGAGTCACCGTTCCCCCACTGCTCCAACACCTTAGTGAAGAACTGGTAGTTCTCGGTGGTGGCCTTGCGGATAAACCGGCGCCACGGCAAAGTCGGATACTTGTGTAAACGCGAATCGGTACTGGCCGTGGACCATTCCTCGAACCACTTCAGTTCGATCTTGGCCTCCTGCTGCAAGGGCCCCAGCAAGCGCGGAGTAAACCAGCCCCCGCAGAGTTCCAACAGATTGGTCAGCGTGAACTGATCCCACAGTCGCAGGTGCGCGAAAACTTCGGTGAGACGTTCTTCGGCGATGTCCGCCTCACCCTTTTTGAGGAGCAGAATCACCGCAACATTCTCCGATCGTAGTCGCGGCATTAACGTTTTCACGCGATCCCACTGCGCCAGCGTAAACGCCAGGCGCAACAACGCCGGAGGTGCATCGGGGGCCAGCACGGCCGCGCCAAATAACGTCGCCTCGTCCACCAGGTGGTCGAGGTCGACTACGGGGTGGCGATCAATAGACATAGACTCCGCGGCCCGTTTTGCGGCCAAACCAGCCTGCCTCGACGTGTTTACGCATTAAGGGGGCCGGCGCGTATTTCTGATCGCCTAAATCTTTATAGAGCACCTCGCAAACCGCGAGGCACACATCGATACCGACGAAATCTGCCAACTCCAGCGGCCCCATCGGGAAGTTGCAGCCCAGCTTCAGCCCGGTGTCGATATCTTTCGCCGACGCGAGCCCTTCGCCTAAGGCGTGGAACCCTTCGTTGATCATCGGCATCAGGATGCGGTTCACCGCGAAACCTGGGGAGTCCTTCGCCTCGATAAAGACCTTGCCCATCTTTTCCGAAACCTCGCGCACGGTTTTAAAGCAGGCATCCGACGTCTGCAATCCGCGGATACCTTCGACCAGCGTCATCAGCGGCACCGGATTCATGAAGTGCATGCCGGCGACCAGCCCCGGTCGCTTCGTCTTGGCGGCGATTTCGGTGATTGAAATGGAAGAGGTATTGGTGGCCAGAATGACGCCCGGCTTGGCGACGGCATCGAGGTCCTTAAAGAGTTTAAACTTGATATCGCGATTTTCGGTGGCGGCCTCCACCAGGAAGTCGCAGGCGCCCAGGTCTTCAAGCTTGGTCGTAAGCGTAAGCCGCCCCAGAATTTCAGCGGGGGTTCCCTGGATCTTCTTCTTCTCTTCGAGCTTAGCGAGGCTCTTCTGCATGGATGCCTTGGCCTTTTCGAGCTGCACGTCGGAAATATCGAAGAGGGTGACCTGATACCCGGCCTGGGCGCCTACCTGCGCGATGCCATTCCCCATGCTGCCCGAACCAATGACGCCGACTCTCGAAATGCTCATACCTATAACTCCTCGAATTATGGAAATGCAGATTGAGTTAACCAAAGGCAGGGGGAAAAGTAAAAGGCCCGAGTTCCGCTCTCCTCAAAGAGGAGCGCCGAACCCGGGCCTTAAAAATTAAATAACTCTCAGCGTCGACCGCTTATTGGCGGCGGCGTTGTTGCGATTGAGGATTATGCGCCGCCACACTGTTCGAACGGTTAGCGGTTTGACGGTTACGGTTCGCGGGACCGGCTTGAGCGTTGGCGGCTTCGTCAGCGGCAGCCGATTGCTGCTGCTGCACCTGACCAACGTAGTCCTGCATCTTCTTAAGCTGCTTGGCCGCGTACTGACAGTCGTCCATCAGGGGCTGGAACGTCTGACCCAACTGGGCCTGGGCTCCGGCAATCGCCTGCATCGTGCCAAACGCGTTCTGGATGAGCGCTTTCGGGTCACGCGACGTACGGGTCAATTCGATGGCTCGCTGGAGCTGCGCGCCGAACAACTGCTGAAGGTTCGGGCTCACATCCGTGCAAGTAGCGTTCTGCGTAATCTGGTTTAGCATCGGCAACAACGTGTCGTTGGCGAAGCGAGGATTCATCTTAGCCGCGAACTGGTAAGCCGAGTTTGTCCACGAACGACCACCGAGCGGGTTGCCGCGGCCGAGCGAGTCGACGTTGCCTTCGCAGTTAGCGAGCAGCTGGTTAGCGCCTTGGGTGGCCGACTGCATGAACGTCTTTAGATAGTTCTGGGCATTATCCGCAAAGAAGTTCTTCAACTGGGTGAACTCCTTGTCGTTCTGGTTGGCGTTTAGCTTCGAGAGGTTAAGGATGGTGTCCTTAGCCGTCTTCTTGAACTCCGCTTCCGCCGCCGGAACGTCCTGCTGCTTTTGCTTATTCCAAACCGCTTCGAGATTCTTCAGACCGCTGTCGAGCGAGTTGTCGCCCTTGCTTAGGTCTTGGCGCTGCAAAATGCTCTGCTGAGCTTCGGACTCTTTATTCGCCGCCTGAAACTTTTCGATGGTGTCGAACAGTTTGGTGATCGAAGCCGCTTTGGCTTCTTTCGCCTTCTGATCTTTTTCTTCTAGCAAAGCCGTTCCCTGATCGCGCAGGAAGCGGAAGGGTTCCGATCCCAGCTGTTCGGCAAACTGCTTGGTCTGATTCAGATCGACTCCCGAGCGGCAAGTCTTTTCCATCTGGCTGGTGTTCAGCGCATTGGGGTCCACGTTCTGAGCTTGATTCAAAGAGCCGATGAACTTTTGGGCCGCGGCATTGGCGTCCTGTTGTTCTTTCAGCTTCGAATCCTGAAGCGCGTTTAGCGAGAGCACCGACGTCTGCAGCTTTTCGATCTTGGTGTTGGCCCCGGCAACTTTCTTGCGCAGTTCGGATTCCTTCGCACTTCGCTCTAAAATCTTTTCCGATTTCTCCAGGCTCGCTTTGATTCGGGCTTCTTGATCCGCGACATCTGACTTTCCGCCTAGCGCCGAGCCCACCGGGTTGATGGTCGAGGAAGCTTTGGGGAGGTCCGAGCTAAAGCTGGAGTTGTATGAACCCAAGCTAGATCCATATTCGGCGCTAGCCGTGGCGCTCAACAGGAGCGACATGCCCAAAAACGCCGTACAACTGACTGACCACTTTGCACTCTTCATCTTCAACTCCGCTACAACAACGAACTACTTAAAACTCTCTGGTTAACTCTGCAGGAACCTTGCCTGCCTCGATCAACCTGAAGCACTCACTGAGTGGTCAGACGGACCACTTCGCGAGCTTACAAATCATCAGGCGGTTATTGTGCAAGCGATAGGCCACCGCTTGGCGACGGCTGGCCGGTGCGGAAAGCACGCGGAGTTCGGGCCAAAAACATTTCGCGGCGCGGTTTCGGCACTACATTGTTCGGAGCTTAGACAGGCCGTTAGCGGATTTAGCCCGTTTTTCAAATTCTAGAAATAGTAACGGGCCCCAATGCCGCCCTGGAAGAAGACGTAAGTCAGCGGAATAAATCCGATGCCCGGCGCGATTTCGAGGAAAATGCCGAGTGGCGGATCGCCGGGAAGCCATTCGATCCCTAGCGGTATACGCACGCCCGCGCCGACCGAGGCCGAACGCGAGCCCCAGTACGTCCGCGAAACCCCGGGGCCGGAGGTCGCGATAAGGGCTTCCACACCCACCCCGACGTAGGGGACCAGCTGCTCGAAGAACTTCTCTCCAGTCTTGAGCCGGAAGGCGCCGGGCCACTGAAATAGGTAGTCGGCGTAGATGAGGACGTAGTCACCGAAAGAATACGCCACTCCAAAATCGATGGCGTGGTTGTTCTGTATTAAGACCTTGCCGGTAAAGCCACTTGGCTCGCCTAGGATAATGCCTAGCCCGAGGCTATGGCCGGTCGAGGTGGTGTTGCGCTTGGGCGACTGGGCCGAAGCGAGGCCGGCCCAAAGGGCCAAGGTAACCAAAAATAGTTGAGATCGCATTATTCCCCCTACCCCACTAATACGACCATCAGTATCCTTTAGCAATATGTCGCCTGCCTTGCGCTTGTGGGATTTGGTTGGATTGTTCGTCGTGTCGGTGGTCAGCCTCCGTTGGATCGCCTCCGCGGCGGCGGGCGGCCCCTCTTCGCTCACGCTTTGGGTCCTCGCGGTGGTCTGCTTCTTCGTGCCGCAGGGGCTGGCGGTGGCCGACCTTTCCGCACGCTTTCCCGACGAAGGAGGCCTGTACGGCTGGACCAAGCGCGGTTACGGCGACTTCCACGGGTTTCTCTGCGGCTGGTGCTACTGGGTAAACAACCTACTTTATTTCCCGAGCCTGCTCATTTATTTGTGCGGCAGCTTGGCGTTTGCACTGTCCGCCTTTACCGGAGATCCTACGTGGGAAACGAACTCACGTTTTGTAGTGCTGGTTACGCTCGGCACGCTGTGGCTCGTGGCCGGACTGAGTTTAATCGGCGTGCGCTATTCCAAATGGGTGCAAGACATCGGTGGATTGGGTAACTGGATCCCCGCCGCGCTCGTCTTTTTCATTGGCCTTTGGGTCGCGCTTAAGTATGGCATGGCCAACAAGCTGACCGCGGAAACAGTGTGGCCGTCACTGCACAACTGGACGCGCCTCGGTTTCTTTTCGCAGATGTGTTTCGCGTTAGCCGGGCTTGAGCTGGTTTCCTTTCTCGGTAGCGATGTCGAGAACCCGAAAAAGAACCTGGTCGGCGCACTCGGGCGGGCTAGCTTTTTTATCCTCTTCGCCTACATGGCCGGCACGTGGGGAATTCTGGCGACCGTGCCGCAAGAAAAGATCACGGCGGTCAACGGCGTGATCCTGCCCCTCATTGAGCTAGGGGCCAAGATTCACTGGCCGCTGCTAGCCCCGGTCTGCGCCGTCCTTATCGCCGTCGCCGGTTTAGGCACGATCATGGCGTGGTTTTCGGGCGCCGCCCGCGTGCCTTACATCGTGGGCTTAGATAGTTACCTGCCCGCGTGGTTAGGACGTACCCACCCGCGCTGGAAAACTCCGCACTTGGCCATCTTGCTGCAAGCCACGCTGTCGACTTTATTCACCCTGTTCGCCACCTGGGGAAGTCCCCGCCTTGAGTTCATCTACAAGGTGCTCGTGGACATGTGCCTCATCCTCTACTTCATTCCGTACCTGTACCTTTTCCTTACGCTTATCCACACTCGACTCGACCGGGGCGTTGCCGATGAAGACTCGTTCCAATTGACCCCAAGATCCCGCAAGGTGTGGGGACGAATAGGTTTGGCGACCACTTCGTTTGCGATCGTAATGACGTTGATCCCGCCCGACGGTTACGGCTGGAACTTGTTACTAAAAACGGTGGCCGGTACGGTAGCGATGATCGGAATCGGGCTTTACTTTTTCCTACGCCAAAAAGTACGGAAAACCGCCATCAGCAAGGCCTGAGCGACGCGTTAATCCCGCCTCGGGTTTCTTCCCGCCTTTGCCGATAAGACTGTGAAGAAATTCACATGAGCCACCCCGTTTCACGCCTATTCAAAAAAGCATCCAAAGGCCTGCACCAGGCCTTTGAGCGCATTGCTTCGTTCTACGAAGGGCGCAACGAAAACGAAAACATACCTACCGAGGCCACTAAACGTAAAAAGTGGCTGGCGCGCGGTCTGCTCAACTTAAGTTTCGCGATTGCCGCGGGCATTTTAATCACCCTGCCCAATCCCCGCACGCCGTCGGTACCGCTACTTCGTCAGGGTGACATTGCGGATCAAAATATCGTGGCGCCCGTCACCATCGACCTGCAGACACGGCAGAGTCAAACCACCGACAAAGAAGAAGTGACGCGTAAGGTGGCCCCCGTTTTTGATTACGACGACAGTATTTTGGATACGTGGCTGCAAGGCTGGAAAGAAGCGTTCCGCAAGATTCGCGAAGAGTTTTACTCCAAGAATGCGGTCAAACGCCCCAACCTCACCGAAGCGATCTCGCAGCGAGTGCTGGAGTACACGGGCCAAACGCTGCCGGCGCGCGACATCCTCTTTCTGCACCAGAACAAGTTCTCGCTCCTCGTGGAAAGCGTGTGGGTACGATCGTCGGAGCCTTTGCTCGGCCGCCTCATCGCCCCCACGGATCTTTTCCCCTCGTACTATGGTACCGGCATCGTGGTACGTCAGGTGAATCAGGCGTTAAACGAAACGCTGGTGCACGACGTGTCCCGCATCTGGAGCGTGGAACACGCGCGCGAATTTGTACGGCACCTGCCCTCATCCGACGGTGCCAAACGGGCCGATCTCGAAACCCTGCGCCGAACGGTGGACCTGCTCTCCAACCAAATCGTGCCGAACCTGAAATTTAATCCCACGGCCACCCAAAAACGCATTTCCAACTTCTTGGGGCAAACGCAGCGGCCCATCATTCCCTTACGCCGGGGCGAAACGTTCGTCCGGCGCGGCGAGCGAATCTCCGAAGCCCAGGCCTCCGCCCTGCTCCACCTCGTCGAGCTGACCATGCCCAAAGCGCGCCTGCAGCGCCTGGTGCTGGTCACATTGGGAATTTTCATTCTGCTAAGCGTGCTGTCGCGCTTGGAACTGACTAAGTTCAGCTTCGTAAAAACTCCGCTGAAGGACGTGCTGGTCTTCTTAGGAATCGCGCTTCTGCAGCTCGCCTGCGCCAAATTTCTATTGCCCTACTTGCGCATTTTGTTTGGTGGTTTCCATTCGGGGTTCGCGGTGGAGTACCTGATGCCGTTCGCGACCGGCGGCATCCTCATTCACCTTCTGATGGGCCGCGAGATGGGCTACTCCTACTCGCTGCTCATTAGCTTTTGCTGCGGTTTCCTCGTCGACAATCCATTCTTCTTTACCCTGTGGGGATTCACCACGACCTGCGGAGCCATTCAAAGGATTCGCGGCTGCCGCGAGCGTACCGATCTGTACCGGTCCGGCGCCTGGGCGGGCTTTTACGGCGCCATGCTCGTCGTGATGTTCCTCTCCGTGCAGTTCTTCGGTTACCGCACCATCGCCTATGAAAATGCGTTTTTGATCGTTGGTTTGTCCTTCCTGTCGGGTCTAGTGTCCACCTTCCTAGTTTCGTCGGTCACCCCGATTTTGGAAGGGGTATTGGGTTACACCACGAGCCTGAAGCTGCTCGAGCTCTCCAACTTCAACCATCCACTCTTACATTCGCTGATGATGAAAGCCCCGGGCACGTACCATCACTCGGTTATCGTAGGTAGCTTGGCCGAAATTGCGGCGGACCGCATCAAGGCGAACTCGCTGCTGGCCCGCGTGTCGGCCTATTATCACGACATCGGGAAGATGAATAAGCCGCTCTACTTCATCGAGAACCAGGCGCCGAACAACAACCCGCACGACCACCTCAAGGCTTCGATGAGCGCCAAGATTTTGTTCTCGCACGTGAAGAACGGTGCGCGGCTCGGTCGTGAGTACAACCTGGGTAAAAAGATTATCGACGTCATTGAACAACACCACGGCACTACGCTGGCCCACTTCTTCTTCACCAAAGCGCAGAAGCACGAGACGGACTCGACCGGTGAGCCGAGCGAAAGCGAATTCCGTTACCCGGGCCCCAAGCCGCAAACGCGCGAAGCGGCGATCGTAATGATTTGCGACGCGTGCGAAGCCGCTACCCGCAGCATCGCCGATCCGTCGGCCACCAAAATCCTAACGATGGTGCATATGATCATCAGTCGCCGCCTGCTCGACGATCAGTTCAGCGAGTGCGACATGACTCTTTCGGAGTTGCAGCTGATCGAAGACAGTATCACCCGCACGTTGG
>JAYUBV010000108.1:0-2380 GCA_043740655.1 Pseudomonadota bacterium
ACCGGAACTATCGGGGAGAACACGCTAGCCCTTGTAAAAGCATTCCCGGAAAAGTACGAGGTCGTTTGCCTGGCCGCCCATTCGAGCGGCGACAAACTAATCGCCCAGGCCAGAGAGTTCCGACCGCAATACGTTAGCGTGGGGGCTGCGGCCTTTCCCCACGTGCGTGAAACATTACCCCATTGCGAAGTGTCCACCGGTACCGATGCGCTGGAGGCTGGTTTGCAAGCCGCCGACGTAGTGGTCGTCGGTATCGTTGGCTTTGCCGCCCTGGAGCCCACGTTGCGCGCGGTACGACTCGGCAAGACAATTGCGCTAGCGAATAAAGAATCTATCGTCGTTTCGGGGCGGCTTATCCGCCGCGAAGCCGCCAAGTACAACGCCCGATTACTGCCCGTCGACAGCGAGCACAACGCCCTCTTTCAAATTCTCGAAGGCACCAAGCCTGACGAGGTGGACACGCTCGTGCTCACCGCTAGCGGAGGACCTTTACTGCGCAGGCCGGAACTCCCCCTCGAAGACGTGACGCCGGCGATTGCGGTGGCCCATCCCAATTGGAAAATGGGGCCCAAAATTTCCGTCGACTCGGCCACGTTAATGAACAAAGGGCTAGAACTCATCGAAGCCAACGTCCTGTTCGACATGCCCAACGACAAGCTTGAGGTGTGGATTCACCCTCAGAGCATCATCCACGGGGCGGTTATTTTGACCGACGGCTCGATTTTGGCCCATATGTCGCGGCCCGACATGAAACTATCGATTGGTTACGCAATGGCCTACCCGGAACGGCTGAAACTGCCGGTTCCCCGTTTATCGTTGAAGGAAATGTCGAAGCTTGAATTCCTGGAACCGGACCTAATTCGTTTCCCCTGTTTGCGATTGGCCCGCGAGGCCATGCTGGCGGGCACTTCCAGCCTCATCGCATTAAACGCCGCCAACGAGGTCGCCGTCCACGCGTTTTTAGACGGCAAAATCGGTTTCCCCCGTATCCCCTCCCTAATCGAAAGCTGTCTCGCCAAAGGATGGCGCGTCAGTGAAGACTCACTGGACGATATGATTTCGCTCGACGACCAGGTGCGCCAAAGTTGCCGCCAGCTTTTCTGAACGCTAAGATAATCTTCCGAGTCTGAAAGGCTTTTTAGACTCATTCTTAGGAGACCCGGTGCTCACATCAATTGTCGGAATGATTGTCCTTCTCGGCGGCCTCATCTTCTTTCACGAATTTGGCCACTATTCCATCGCAAAACTCTTCGGAGTGAAGGTTGAAGTCTTCTCACTGGGCTTCGGGAAAAAACTTTTCCGCAAAACATGGGGCGAGACCGAATATGCACTCTCGATCTTCCCGTTCGGCGGCTACGTCAAACTGATGGGCGACGATCCTTACAAGGGGGTCCCTGCGGCGGATGCCGAACGCGCCTTCTCGACGCAAAAACTATACAAACGCTTCCTCATCGTTTTCGCGGGACCGTTCTTCAATCTGATGCTCGCGTTCATCCTGATGAACTGCGTGTTCTTCTTCGGACAGCCGGCCGCCAGCACTAAGGTCGGAACGGTCACGATTGGATCGCCCGCGTACGAAGCGGGCCTCCGCCCGCGCGATCGCGTGTTGGCCGTCAACGGTCACAAAGTGAAGGCCTGGATCCAGCTTGACGAAGCCATGCGCCCTTACGAAGGTAAGACCACTGAGTTTCTCATTCAGCGCGAACAGCAGGAGCTGAAGCTGAATATCCCCATCACCAAGGTGCACGCCAAAAATGCGTACGGCGAAGATGAAGAAGTGGGCGGCCTCAAGGGCATCAGCCCGCTTCCGCTCGCCAGCCTCGTAGGCGTATCCAGCCCTAAGTCCGTAGCCTACATGTCCGGCCTGCGCACGGGTGACCTGATCTTGAAGGTGAACGGCCACCCCGTGGGAACATTCGAAGATCTGAAAGATGCAGTCGCCAAGGATTGGGCACCGAAAAAAATTCTGATGCTCACGGTGAAACGTAAGCCCTTGGACGGTACCGCCGAAACGGAGCTGACCATCAACGTGACGGTTCCGGATAGCGCGGGCAGCAAGGCCGAACACGTCGGCGTTTACGGCTATCCCCAGACGCTTGGCATGTTGCCTCCGGATCTGTTCGTTGAAAAAGTTAGTCCCGGTAGTCCAGCCGAAAAAGGCGGACTGCAACCCGGTGACCGCATCCTGAAGGTGAATCAGAAGGAGATCTACAACTTTGAAACGATCGTCGATGAGGTGCAAACCTCGGGTAGCAGTAACTCCACCGCTACGTTTGTCATCGAACGCGAAGGCAATACCGTGGTACTGACGCTGATTCCGACGGCCTCGACGCAAGAAGATCCGATGACCCGCCAGCCGATTAAACGCTTCATGGTTGGT
>JAYUBV010000109.1:0-2376 GCA_043740655.1 Pseudomonadota bacterium
GAAGCGGTGCGCGCCGCTGAAAAGCTGATGCTGTACACCAAGCGGGAAGGCTTGCAGCTTGATCTGGCATTGTGCGAAAGCGGGGGGCCGATCCGAGGATCGCGCAGTCAGCTTCAGCAGGTCATGATGAACCTATTCGGTAACGCGGCCGACGCGATGGAGTCGGTGCCGAATGCGAAGATTGTCGTATCAACGCGTAATCTTGACGGCGATAAGGTCATGCTAGAGTTTCGCGACAACGGCACCGGAATTTCGAAACAAAATCTGACCCGCATTTTAGAACCGTTCTTCACCACCAAGGTTGGAACGGGAACCGGCCTAGGTCTGTTCATCGTCGACCAGATTCTGCGAGCCCACGGGGCCAGCCTCGCTGTTGATAGCGAGGTAGGGCAGGGGACCACGGTTCGCATTACCTTCCCCCTACATCTAGAACAAAAAGCTCGTGAGGCTGCCTAATGGCCGAAATTCTCATCATTGAAGACAATTCCACGTTACGCCAAGAAATTCGACGCCACTTTGAAAGCCTGGGTCACGAAGTAACCTGCGCTTCGGATGGCACGGAGGGGATGGAAACGCTGATGCGAGTTCCCTTCGACGTGGTCGTGCTGGATATCCGGTTGCCCGGCATTCAGGGCACTGACGTGCTGAAGAAACTGAACGAATCGTTACCGTGCCGGCCCCCCATCATCGTGGTGACGGGTCACGGCGACAAGGCGAATGCCATCGCAGCGGTTCATTTTGGTGCCTTCGACTTTATTGAAAAGCCCTTCAACCCGGCGGATCTGGAAAAATCGGTGGATCGCGCGCTGACGCTGGGTAAGGCCAATGCACAGAGTTACCGTGCCTATCTAGAAGCAAACGAGCACGAAGAACTGACGGAACGGGAGCGGGAAGTCGCCTTCCTCGCTACCGAGGGTTTAAGCAACGAAGAGATCGCGTCGCGTCTGGGTCTGGGGTTAGAAACGGTGAAGTCGCACTTGAAGAAAGTGTTCCGGAAACTCGCCGTCACCAACCGCACGGCCCTCGCCTCGAAGCTCCGGAAGTAGGTTCTCAGCATTATTTACCGAAACCGCCCTCTAGGTAGACCACCTGGGATTTGTTCGCAAAGAGGGCTTCGGCGATCGGATCCACGTTGGTTGCGGATACCCCTTTGATCTCGAAGGTGTAATTCACGCTGGTGATTACTTTCTCCCTTTTCTCACCCAGCATCGCCGGAATGACGGCCGACACGTTCCATTTAAATTTACCGGGCCGCCCGAAGCGCGCCACGAAGCTGCGTCCGGGCACGTTTGTTTCCACTAAGGGCTTCCCCGCCATATCCGTCACCGTGAATTTGAAAGTTGGCTGTACTTCATCGTCGATGTTCAGATCCCATTCGAAGGTTATGGACGCGGGAAACGTGCCCGCCTGGTAGACGAAGCCATTGGGCGGTAGCTCGAGGGGAATCGGCAGCGAAGCCAGACCGCTCACCATGGTGTCTTTTTCGATGCGGCCCGCAATGGGAAGGGACACAAAAATTTGGTGCGGATCGGACTGATACTTACCATCGGCCGTAGCGACCTGGATGAAATACGGCCCTTCGCGCGGCACGGTTAAATAGTGATGATCGATTTGGGTCAGGGCAATCGGACCCGGCCTTGGCTCATCCAGCCTCCACATCCGCAATTCGTAGGTCGTATTTTCATCGGCCACGGTGTCCCACGAAACGAGAACGTCAGTGGGTACTTTCGGGACGAGCACCGTTGCTCCGCTGGCCGGCGTTATTAGATTCATGTGCTTGGCGCGCAAGGCCAGCGAGGACTCCTGGTTGTTTAGATCGGGAAGCATACCTTCCAACGGAAGACCGCGGACCGCCGCGATGGCGGCCAAACGGTTCCAGGCTTCGGAGATGGTTTGGTAAACCGGATTCTTGGCCTCTTCGGGGCGCGCGGCGCTCTTAGGAAGGTTGGGGATGAAGTACGAACCTAATTCGATCTGGCGCATGATGTCCTCGTTGAGCCGTACCGCGATCGGAGTGCCGAGCTTTACTTGGATCGCATCGCCCTGAATGCCGCGGAGTGCTTCCTTGGTGGCGAGTTCGAACGAGAAGGTGCCACCGCGGTGGATCTGCACCAGCGTTGATTCCCACAACTCGTCGCCGGCTTTGACGTCGCTCCAGCTCGTGGAGAAGGGTTCCCACGCGGTCACGCGCCCAACTGTACTAATGATGCGGTACTTTTTTAGCTTCGTTCGGTTGGGGGCTTCCACCGCTTGCTTGGGGGAAGCCGTTGCTACGCCGACTAAAATTAAAAGTAGCGGAAAAAATAGGTTCACGACGTGGCTCGCATGGCCAGTAAGCAAACGTCATCGGTCGGGGGTTGGCCGTCTAAGAACTTA
>JAYUBV010000110.1:0-2374 GCA_043740655.1 Pseudomonadota bacterium
CCAGTTGCAGTGCTTGCCGTTTCCGTTGATGCGTGCGAACGGCTTTTCGTGCAGCAGGCAGATGAAATTATGCCGGTTGGCCACGCGTTTCATCACTTCCATCGTCAACGTGTTGTGGTCCGCCGCGATGTTCATCGATTCGAAGATGGGGGCCAACTCGAATTGGCTGGGGGCCACTTCATTGTGACGCGTTTTGATGGGGATACCGAGTTTATACAGTTCGGTCTCCAGGTCCTCCATGAAGGTCTTGGCGCGAACGGGGATGCTGCCGAAATAATGATCTTCCAGCTGCTGGCCCCGGGGGCTAGAGGCTCCGAGCACCGTACGACCGGTCATTAGCAGATCGGGACGGTGGCTGATGAAGCGACGATCGATCAAGAAGTACTCCTGCTCGGCGCCTAAAGTTGCCGAGATCGCCTTCACGTCAACGTCGCCAATCAGCTTCAAGAACTCACAAGCCGCCGACGACAGCGCCTGCACCGAACGGAGCAAGGGAATCTTATTGTCCAGCGCTTCGCCGTGGTAGCCGAAGAAAATGGTCGGGATGCACAACGTTTTGCCAAGCTCCCCTTCGATGATGAAGAGCGGAGAGGAGGGGTCCCATGCGGTGTAGCCCCTCGCTTCGAAGGTGGAGCGCATGCCGCCCGAGGGGAAACTGGACGCATCCGGCTCACCTTGGATCAGCTGTCCTCCCGAGAACCGTTCCACGACTTTAAGTTCCGAGTGGTGGCTCGTCTGGATCGAAATGAAGGCGTCGTGTTTTTCGGCGGTGAGGCCGGTCATCGGCTGGAACCAATGACAAAAATGGGTGGCGCCCTGGCTGACCGCCCATTCCTTGATCACTTGGGCGATAGAGTCGGCGTGTTCTTTGGAAATCTTTTTTCCGTGGTCCAACGCCTTTACCAAACTGTTGTAGGCTTCGCGCGGCAGCTTCTCGCGCATTTTGCCGAGGCCAAAGGTGTGCGAGCCGAAATATTCGGAAATGGCCATGTGGCGAGTGTCCACGCTAGCTCCTTTTTTCGTACGTACAGCGAAGTCGCTCGTGGGCGTAGGAGCCCAACGAGTCTGACTCGAGCGGAAAATATGACCTTCATTGTCGGGGGTAAGCATCTGACTTCCTTTCTCAAACCACTTAGAATCAAGCGCTCTAAGTAATTTCTACAGGACCCTAGTTCTTACGCGGAACCACCACGGCTCCAGAAAAACCATCCTTATTTAACGGCAAAAGTTCAGAAAGAGCAACGCCCTTAGCGGCGAACGGATGTCGTATAATCTTTTTCGAACAGCGTCGCGCCGTTTTTGTCGATCATGCGAGCCGACACGACGGTGTCGGTCGCTACGAAGTACGCAAAACCTAGCTCATCACTTTTCCAAATCGTGCGGGTGCCTTTGCGTGTTCGGCGGTTCTCGGAGGCGGCGCCGGAGACGATAAAGTTAACGCCGTCCTCTTCCTTCAGCACCTGCAGATCGTGATCGTGGCCGGCCACATAGAAGTTAGCGCGGCCCTTTTTCAGGATCGGTAGCAGGGTTTTCTGAAGTTCTTGCGAATCCCCGTGATCGCCGTACGAGTAGATGGGGTGGTGCCCGTAGACGAAAATCCACTTGGCGGTGGAGGCGGCGAGCCCTTCCTTCAACCACTTAACCTGCTCCCCCTTGAACGCATTGGTGTCGATGACGAAGAACTCCGCTATCCCTTTCTTATAAGAGTGGTAACGGGCGGGCAGCCGCCACGTTTTACTTAATCCCGAGTAGTCCACCTGGGCCTGAACGTTTCCGCCGTAGTCATGGTTACCGAGTGAGGCCATAAAGGGGATATTGAGCCGTTCGCCGTAAACGCTTTCGTAACGGTCTTCCCAGAAGGCATCCGTCGTTGACTCGACGCCGGCCGGATAGAAGTTGTCGCCCAGCCCCATCACGAAGTCGCAGTGGTACTTTTTGCAGTGGGCGTCTAGGCTGTCGGCGATTTTTTTCTGGATCTTCTTGCCCATGCCCCAGTCCCCGAAGGCGGGAAACCGAAGTGCCTCGGCGGCGCTCACCGAAGTGGCGAGCGTGAGTAGAAGGGTGAAAAGAGAAAGGGCGCGTGTCATTTGAAACTCCCTGGGCTTAGTTGTCCGAAGTTTCGAAAACTCAAGCGCAAAAGTCACGCGCGGAAATGACAGTATTCGTTTAGGCGGTCGCCGTATCGGCTGCGCCTGCCGTTTAGGCCGCGTGGGCTAACCCCTCCCTGGGAACGACGCCTTCGTTACGTTCCCAGCGCGACATTAGCAGGTACGCGCAGGGCACGACGAACAAAGTCAGCACGGTGGAAAAGATGACGCCACCGATGACCGAGATGGCCATCGGAATGAGACTTTCCGCGCCGGGGCCAATCGCA
>JAYUBV010000111.1:0-2372 GCA_043740655.1 Pseudomonadota bacterium
GCAGAATCAAAATGGGCGGACGGAACTGATTATTCAGATTCTTTGCGTAGACGCTATCCAGATCCAGATCGAAGCCACCGTGGCCGCGCTCGGGCAATAGCTTAACGAACGGAATCCGTAGCTCGGGCAACGCATTGGCATCCGGCAGCGCGTTGGGGCCGTCGACCATCTTGTCCCCTTCCAGGTAGTACTTTAGGATCTGCCCCGCTTCGAGCTCGTGCGGGTTGGAGAGGTATTTATTCACCTGCCAAAGTTTGCGCCAAAGCTTGGGATCGCCAAACTCCTTAGAGGAAATCGCCCAGAGCGTATCGCCCCGTTTCACGGTGTAGGTACCTTCTTTACGGTCGCCTACGATGTTGAGCCACTCGTCGTCGACCAGGCGGGGCCGCGTCGCGATGCCCACCAGCGCCTCTTCAATGTTGAGCATATTAAGGTAACCGGCGTCCTTTTGGACGATGTTTTCCGCCAGGGCATTCGCGCCAAGTGCCGAAATTAGTACGGAAATAGCGGACAGAACACGACCGTGCGTTTTCATGGATGACCTTTAGCTTAGGGGGGTAAAACGGAAACGCTTACTGAAACTGCTTTTTTGCCAATCCGACTTCCAGGCTAGCCAGTCTGGCGGAAGCCTCGGAGGTCAGGGGATGGCGGGGAAAACGGCGAATGAGCTCTTTCAGTTGAACCACGGCCTCTTCGGCGCGGCCCACCTTCTCGAGCGCGATACTTTTCTTGTACCCAGCTTCCACGCGGCGGAAGCTGTCCGGAAATTCACCTTCGAGGCGATTGAATGCAATGATCGCCATCGGATAATCCTTGGATCGGTAGCGGGCCTCGCCGACCCAAAACTGCGCGCGATCGGCGTACACGTGGCGCGGCGATGATTTCAAAAAGGCCGCGAAAGACTCTACCGCTTCTTCGTACTGACCGTGCTCGAGCAGCGTCAGGCCGCGAAAATACCAGTGCATCGTCTCGTGACGAGAATCGGCGAGACTTACCGCTTCTTCGTGTCCCAACAATTCTTCCGCCGGATCTTCCAACTTTGAGACCGCGGGTTTCGGGCTTAACTTCACGCGCGGTAACTTTTGTGCGGCCACGTCGTCGGCATCGCCCGTCTTCTTATCCATTTCCTGCTGCGCCTGCATCACTTCCATTTTGGCGGCGAGCCGTTCGATCTCCACTTCCTTTTCTTGAACTCTTTGCTGCAACAACATTTCGCGATCCTCGCCGGGGCCTTTTCTTGCTTCGGCGACGACGGCAGGTTTAGCGGCGCAGCCCACCAGCCCCAAAAAGGATAGGCCGACCAACACCGACGGGAACGAAAAGTTCATGTTACTATTCTACCGCGACCGCGATTTTTACGGCACTTTCCGAGAAGACTTGCTGCGTCAACGAGGTTGGGCCCTAAATGATTTTAGAACCTTTCGATCTAGAGCGAGTATCGGCGGCGGCCCGCAAAAAGGGGTTCGAGCGCTGGGAGCTATACCGCGAGGTAGCCCTCGTTCGATCGTACGACTACCGCCTCTACGAATTCCAAGCGGGAACCGCGGGGGCCGCCCCCACCGCGATTGAAAACCGCGTCGAGCGCACGCAGCGCGAA
Source organism: Pseudomonadota bacterium (assembly GCA_043740655.1). GTDB lineage: Bacteria > Bdellovibrionota > FAC87 > UBA2466 > UBA2466 > JBGSST01. The sequence continues at coordinate 1,598 of JAYUBV010000111.1, forward strand.
GGGCGGAACGGCTTTCATTTTTGGGGCATGCGCGGTGGGAAGCTAGAACGCTACATCTCGCCCCACCCGTTTTCCGGAAACTTTTTTGAATGGCTAGGTGTTTCCGCGGGCCTATCCCCCGCGCCATTAAAGCCGACGCCCGATCCGTTGCCTAAGGAACGCTGGAAATCGCTGCAGCACCAAGGGCGCTGCTTAACCGCCTACCAGTCGCGCGGCATCCAAAACGGGTGCTTTCGCTACCAGGAAACGTTGCGCCGCTTTGAAGTGGCCACCTCGTCCGGCGACGTCGAGCGCGGCAGCGAAGAAGAGGTCGCGGCCACCGGTACGTGGGTTTATAAGGTGAATTCCCAAACGCGGTACTTCGAGAAAGAGTTGGGTTCTAGCTCCATCTCAGAGTTCGAACGCGCCCTCAAAGGGGATAGCCTCTTTAAGGACTCTCTCGATGGCTGCGTGGGTAGCCGCGCCGCCTGGCCCGCTCCGCGCGGAAAGTTCCCCGTTTACTGGTCCAAGGAAGCGATGGGCGCCTTGCTCGTGCATTTCTTAAAGGCCTTCGAAGGGGATCTCTTTTTGGACCACCTCTCCTTTTTGATTCGCCAAGAGGGCGAACTCCCCTCCTCATTCTCCGTATTCGACGAACCGGCGCCCGGTGGGGGCAGCTGCGATCTCGAAGGGGTAAAGAGAAAAACCACCGCCATCTTTGGCGAGGGAAAGGCCCGGACCCTGGCCACCAACCGTTCAGTGGCGGAAGAGATGCAAGTCTCCTCGTCCGGTCATG
>JAYUBV010000112.1:0-2365 GCA_043740655.1 Pseudomonadota bacterium
GCCCTGGCGGACAAGACGGAGGGGCTCGCCTACCCTCCCCGCGAGCCCAGCATCCCGCTTCCATTTCAGGCGAACGGCAAGCTGTTTGAGAAAGTTCTCAAGCACGACTACCTGTTGCACCATCCCTACGATGCCTTCAACGCCTTCGAGGAATGGTTGCGGACCTCGTGCCTGGATAAAAACGTAGAAAAAATAGAGCTGACCATCTACCGGTCCGCCAAACAGTCATCCCTAACCGAAGCGCTAAAGCGCGCCGCCAAGTCCAAGAAAATTCGGGTATTCATCGAGCTGCGCGCGCGATTCGACGAACTAAATAACTTGTCGTTGGCGGAAGAGCTGCGCGAGGCAGGGGTTGAGGTCTATTTCGGATTCGGGCGCCTTAAGCTTCACGCCAAGATGGCGCTCATCACCCGAAAGAATGCGGACGGAACCCAAACCTGTTTCACCCACCTCTCCACGGGAAATTACAACTCGGAGACGGCGCGCCAATACACGGATCTGGGAATTCTGACGGCGAATGCGGAGATAGCCGGGGATGCCCGAAAGTTTTTTGACGCCCTGATGGAACGAAAGACCCCTAAGGGCTTTCTGCGCTTCGTCGCCGCTCCCGATCAGCTGCACCAACGGTTACTCGAGCACATCTCTCTAGAAACGCAGGCGGCAAAACGCGGCGAAAAAACCCGCATCGTAGCCAAGGTGAATGCCCTGGTGGACGATAAGGTTATCTCAGCACTTTACGAAGCCTCCGCCGCCGGCGTCACCATTGACCTCATCGTGCGCGGAGCCTGTTCGCTGGTCCCCGGAGTGACCAGGCTCAGTCGGAATATTCGTGTGGTGAGCCTGGTGGACCGGTACTTGGAACACAGCCGCATTTACTTCTTCGAGAGCCAGCGCAAGCTGTATCTCTCTAGCGCCGATCTCATGCCCAGAAATCTTTATTCCCGAATGGAGATTGCGTTTCCGATCATGGACGGCCGCATCTACGATTTCATCAAGGACGTGATCTTTCCCGCTTACCTGGGAGACAACCAGAAAGCCTGGGAGCTCACCCAGCAGGGAACGTGGAAGAAACGGACCAAAGCGTACGGTATGAAAAATATGCGCGCCCAACTTTTTTTCGACGAGCTAGCGGCCAACCAGTATCGCAACACGCCGCTGTTTGAGCGTTGAGGTTTGAATGACGATTTCACCCGATACCGCCAGTTCAGATTACCCTACCCTGCCGGCGGACGAGATTGAGTGGAGCTTCACGACTCCCGAACGCGTGGTGGCCATCGGCGATATCCACGGAGACCTCGAGGCGCTTTGCCACGTACTTTTGGATCGGCAGCTCATCAACCCCTCCGGGCGTTGGGTGGGGGGACGGGCCCATCTGGTCCTGGTGGGCGATCTGGTCGGCGGCGGTCGTTACTCGCGACTGCTTTTAAATTTTCTGATCCGACTGGAAAGGGAGGCTGCCCTCGAGGGCGGTTGGATCCATGCGCTGCTCGGAAACCATGACCTGCTTCCGGTGCAACAAAATTTCCGGAAAATGACGGCGGCGGAGAAAAGCCTCTACAAGAAATTCCCCATCCACGGGGCCGAAGGACAAAAGATCAAACACGTTTTTTCCGGCAACTCGACCTACGCAAAGTGGATCCGCGAACGGAACTCAATCATTCGAATCGGAGACTCACTCTTTGTCCATGCCGGCGTCGACGAGTGGGCGTTGCACGCCGATCCGGGGGCCGTCAATGCCACCGTCCGTGCGTGGATTCGTTTTTGGCAGGGGGTCGCCGAACGCCCCGGCAAGAAAACCGCATGGGCGGCTTCGAGCGAAGATGGCCCGCTGTGGACAAGGGCCTTTAAGGTCCGGCTGTCCAAGAAGGGAAAACGCCCGAGAAAAGGCATGTCCCGCAAAGCGATGGATGAAATCCTAGACCATCTTGGCGTTAAGCGAATTGTCATAGGCCACTCGCCGGTCAAGAAGGGCAAAATTCTTTCGGCGCATCCCTACTACGACGAGCGCATCGTGATGATCGACACCCGCATTTCCGATTTGGAACGAGGGAAACCAAGCTGCCTCGAAATTCGCGGGAACGATTTGGCTTCCCACTACGCCGATCGCACGCCGCACTCCAAGGCCATTGTGGAATCCGAGCTCAGCTTTTTGGAGACCGCGACATCGAGCGAACTGAATGAGGTCGAACGTCTGACCAAGGCACTCTTCGACGCGATGGGCAGTCTAAAAGAATCGATTTGGAATCTCTTTCGATAAATGACTCCGAACACCCTCAAACAAAACTTTATTAAGATCGCGACGCAAGCGGTCCGCCTTCTCGGTTCGACGCGGTCCGAAGAGGAGCGCTTCCACGAAACCAGAAAA
>JAYUBV010000113.1:0-2364 GCA_043740655.1 Pseudomonadota bacterium
GGCATCAGCTTCTTCACGATGCGCGGCCATTCGATGCCGCCGATGTGCACGCCGGTATTACGGGCATCGCGCTGGATGTAATCCATTCTATCGACGTCAAATGGCCCCGAGATGATGGGCCTCATCAGCCGATGGTAATCGGCGCCGCCATGGTAGCCCGCGGCTTCCAGCCCATGCTCAATGGCCTCATCTAATTTTTTAGTCTCGTCCCGCCACGACAACTTCGCGTTAATGAGCGAAGCCACGCACAGAAAATAAAGGTCGCAGTTCTTCAGCACCTTCTGTTTTTCGAGATCCGAAAAGATCCGGTGCACGTACAGTACGGAGATGTCTTCGTGCGCAAGCTTCTGTTTTTTCTTTAGCTTGCTCTTGAAGTAGGTCCGGATTGGCTCCTTCAGCTCGTCGATAATCCCGGTAAAATCCTGGTCGAGATCCAGCGTCTCGAACGAGTGGCTCCACGGTCCGTGCCCCACGTCGTGCAGCAAAGCGGCCAGCCCCACCATTTGCCGCCAAAACTCGAGCGACGGAGGATGCGACGCCACCTTTTGAAAAAGGCCGGCGGTTTTCTCCGTATAAAACTCGGTATCGTTCACCTTGCCGGTGAAACGGAAAGGATCGGTCAGCCAGCCTTCCACGATGCCGCGGAAATATTCCTGCGACAGGTAGGAGGCGCCGAGGCAATGCTGAAAGCGGGTGTGGGTCGCGCAGGGAAATACGTACTCGGCCAACCCTAGCTGTTTGATGTAGCGCAGGCGCTGCACGCACTCGTGATCGATCACGGCACGAAATAGGCGATCGAACGAGATGTCCCCGTGAACCTCGTCGCGCAGCACTAAGGGCTTTTGTCGATTCAAGGCGCGCATGGCGGTATTGGAATGAGAGCCGGTTTTTTTCAAACGGAACGGCCAAGCCTTACAAAAGACTTAGCACCTTCTCTACTCTTCGGTTTACGACCGATTGTCCTTGAACTTCGAGCATTTCAAACAGCCCTGGACTGATCTTCCCTCCAGTCACGGCGAACCGCAGCGACTTGGCGTAGGGGCCGAGCTTCTCCCCCCTCTCGGTTACCTTGGTTTTGACCCGCCGTTCCATATCCGCCGCCGTAAAGGGGGCCTCATTGATGAGCGGCAGCATTAGGTGGAGGTTGTCCGCCATCACTTTCCGCTCTTCCGCCGTCGCCGGCATCGTCGCAAAATCGGGATCGGGACCGAAGAGGCAGCCCAACTGGTCGACGAGTTCCAGGATGGTCTTCACCTTCCCCTGTACGATACGCACGCCCATCTCGAACCTTTCGGGCTCTACGTCCTTCGTAAACTCGAGCTCCTTGGCGAAGTACTTATGGAGGTAAGCCACGAGGTCTTTGGTAGGCTTGTTCGTAAAGTACTGGCCCGAAAGCCAGTTCAGCTTCTCCGGATTGAAAATGGCGTTCGATTTGCCGATCTTTTCCAGCGAGAAGAACTTGCACATCTCTTCGGTAGACAGAATTTCCTGATCGCCATGGCTCCAACCGAGGCGTACCAAAAAATTGGTCAGCGCTTCCGGCAAGTACCCCTGCACTCGGTACTCTAAAGTGGAGGCGGCCCCGTGCCGTTTGCTCAGCTTCGTCTTGTCCGCCCCGAGAATCATCGGCAGATGGGCAAAGAACGGCACCTTACGCTCCAGCATTTGGTACAGCTGCACCTGTTTGGGCGTGTTGTTGATGTGATCGTCGCCCCGCAAAACGTGGGTGATCTCTTGGTCCGAGTCGTCGATGACGACGCAAAAATTGTAGGTCGGACTTCCGTCGGTGCGGAGAATGACCCAGTCGTCGATATCCTTGTTCTGGAACGTGATGGTTCCGCGGATGAGATCGGTGAACCCCGTCTCCCCATCCCCGAACGACTTAATGCGGACGACGCCCGCCCCTTTGGGCAAATTTTTGGTCCGGCAGGTTCCGGGGTAACGGAACGGCTTCTTATCCTTCTCACACTGGGCACGGATCGCGTCCAGAGCCGCCGCCGTGCAGTCGCAACGGAACGCCTGCCCCTTGGCTATCATCCCTTCGGCGATCTCCTGGTAGCGCGGGAAACGCTTATGCTGGTAAACGGGCTCTTCGTCCCAATCGAGCCCCAGCCACCGCATCGACTCCATAATGTCGGCCACGAACCGTTCTTCCGACCGCTCGCGATCGGTATCTTCAATTCGCAGTAAGAACTTTCCGCCCTGCGATTTGGCGTACAGCCAGTTGAAAAGGGCAGTTCTCGCCCCCCCGATATGGAGAAAGCCGGTGGGAGACGGAGCAAAGCGAACGCGAACACTCATGCGAATTCCTAGCGGTGTGACCTAAAAAGTTGTCGGCAAAATAGCACAGGACCCCCGGTTCCG
>JAYUBV010000114.1:0-2364 GCA_043740655.1 Pseudomonadota bacterium
CGAGATTGCCGCGTCCGCCTGGCGTCTGCCCGGCGACTCGCAACGACGAGAAAGTCGGAACTCCCCTTTCCAGGCTACTTTTGAGACACGCTCTCAGGAAACTCCCCACGCAAGACCAAATTGATCTAAAAGCCTGCCTGATAGCGGTTTAGTCGGTTGGCATTTTTGACGGCAAAAACTGGTCAAACAGAAAATGAAATTCAGGGGAGCGTGCACGGCGTCCTAAGGTCGGTGGCGGCACGCGTGCTAGATCGGACCGGCGGCGCTAAGTTGAAGACGGATATGGCCTCGGCCCAATCCGAAGCATCGGAAGCGGAACCTAACGCGCCCAGCGTAACCAGCAACGTCCCACCCTTATCAACGGAGCGCACTTCGTCCTAACACCAACCCGAGGGGTGAAAAGTCGACGGGCACTTTTTACGCGCGAGAATTAACGCTGTCCTCGGCATAGCGCCAACACCGTGCGCGATCCTTTGGCGGCCACCGGCAGATTCTGCGTGGCCTGCTTGACCAGTGTTTCCACCTGGGCGGGATTTTTATAGATGGCCTGATTGTCGTACTGCGGATCGTGATCCATATCGTAGGTGGGGTCCCCGGTCATTTTAGTGCCGTAAGCGCTTTGTATCGAGGCATCCAGGTCATAGGCCGCCTGGGCCGACAGAGTAGAGATTTTGTTGAACAGCGCTTCGGTGGTTCCGGATAACGCAATATCGGCGAAATCGTAATCCCCTTGGGTCAGGGCCGAGTAAATTTGGTTGGTCAGTGTTTCTTTCGTAACGTAGTGCCGTTCGAGAAGGCCGCGCACGAAGTCTTCATAGAGAAGGTGGCGATTGGAGACAATCTGAGTGGTGTCCTTCACCACTTTGGCCTTGTCGCTCGAAAGGGCAAAATTGACGTAGTAACCAAATGATTCCGACGGCACCGCCTTGGCGTGATAGGGCTGCGACATGTCTTGCACATAGTGGAAGGCCCACGAGGCAAATCGGCTCCCCCAATAAGGATGGTTCGTGGAGTAGGCCAATCGCGATAGCCTCACGCATAGCTCCATGCGATCGGAGGACATTCCCTCGTCAATGCCCGGAACTAGCTTTCGAATGACAAAATTTTCGTGGGGAAACTGCATGTGAAAGGCCGCCCCATTGGTGGGGTCGTTAGCTTTGCCATACGGCCTCACTCCATAACCGTACTCGGGGTAGCTCCATAGATCGTAGTCGATTAGCCAGTCGGGCTCGTCGGAGTAGGTCGACAGAATGGCCCGGTGGGTGGTTTGGGGTTCGGTCATTTTTCGAAACGAGGTGGCAAAGTTTTTTTCGAGCTTTTCGTGGGGGGAGATGTCGTTGAAGGCGATTACCGGCCCCTTCACCACCTCGCCGGGCAGCACTCGGTGCAGGTATTCAAATTTTGTTTTGGGATACAGGCGGGCGGCCCGTAAGAAATTTTCGACCGTGGGATTGGCCTCGTCGAAGGCCACTTTCTTGAAGCGTTTAGAGCCGCGGGCTTGGAGCCAGGCGTAAAAACCGTCCAAAGTCTTGGTGACGCCGCTCCGCTCGGCCTTAAGGAAGGCCTCGATGGGTTCGACCGGCACTGCGGTATCGAGGAAGCGCTTGAGTTCCGGACGATCTAGAGCCGCCGTCGTGACGGCGTAATGGCCGGCCCAGGGAAAGACCGGAGAAGTCGCCATGGCGCTTAAAAGAAGTAGGTATTTCATTCGGGAGATTGTAACTGGACCTGTCTCGAAAAAGTGGACACTTTTTACGCAGCGAAAGAAATCCTGTCATTGCGAGAGAATCGAAGCAATCCCGTGGCAGGAGCACCAACGTCGCTGGATCTCATTCCACGAGATTCGGCTTGGCGTGCCCGGTCCGCCGGGCGTCTGCCCGGCTCCTCGCAACGACAGCTACCGCACGGATTCCTGGGCTCGGAGGGCCAAGCCCTTCACGACCGAGTGGAAGAACGCATGCGCCTGGAGTTTGTTTTCGCCGAGGCGGTCGGCGAGCCCCTGGTGGATGATAGGGACCTTGGCGGTTCCGCCCGTGCAGCAGACGACGTCGATTTGCTCGGGCTGAAGTCCCGAAGCGGCTACCGTTTCGTCTAGGCTGTTTAAGATGTCCCGCACGTTGCCGTGCGTGGATTCATCGAACTGCTTTCGCGACAGCGCCACGTCGAATTCTACGCCGGGGTAGTCGACCGTGATGCGGGCCATTTCGGCAGTGGACAGATCGCGTTTCGCACGCTCTACGCCTTCGAATACCTCGAAGCCCACCTTGTCGCGTACGAGGATGAGCAGCCGGTCCATCTTTTCGCGATCCTCGTCGGTGAGCGACCACTTGCGGACCGTGCGCAGAAACTCCTGCGCATCCTGTA
>JAYUBV010000115.1:0-2354 GCA_043740655.1 Pseudomonadota bacterium
TTGCGGAAAGAGGGCAGGGCGGCTTCCAGCGTATAGTCGCCGCGTCGCTTGTCGAATCCCTCGAAGTAGAAAGTTACCGCGTCGCGCAGGGAATGTTCCCATAGGGAACGTTCGGTAATCGTCAGCTTCTTCTCGGGGTCCGCCTCCCGCTTGTCACGGTAGTAGAAAACGTTACGGCGTACGTGCGAGAGTGCGTTTCCAACGTCGTGCAAATTGAAATAGGCCCACGCCAGTGAGTAAAGCGCGATGGGGTAATGCGGATCGTTCGGCTTGGCCTCCACGCGTTTTAAGAAGTAGATGGCCCGTTTGTAATCCTGGGCGATCATCGCGAATTCGGCCAGCGCCAGGTTGCCGCGAACGGCCCACGGTGTTTCCGGAAATTTGCCGGTCAGTAGCTCGTAATCTTTTTTGGCTTCGGGAACCTTTTTCAGCTCGGAGTAGCCATAGGCGCGAGAATAGTAAGCGCGCACGATCTCTTCAAAATTAGGGTGGCGTGCAATCGCGCGCGTCGACGTGTCGATCATGCTCTTCAGTGCGGATTGGTAGGCGGAGAGGTTGACCGTTTTTTTCTCGGTGGCTTCGCCGTGGGCGATGCGAAATTCGAGGTTGGCGCAAACTTCCTGGGCCTCCAGCAGGCGGATCAGAATTGCCGCTTCGCGCGTGGTTCCCTCGTACTTCTTGGCGAGCATGCCGAACTTGGCGATCGCTTCCTTTTGCGAGATGAGGGCGGCTCGATCCACCTTGCGATCCCAGCGCTCGCCAAGCTCCGCGACGGCGCGCGGAGTGGCGCCTTCGACCGTTATGGCAACGACCGCGAGCAGTAGCACGAGGGCAATAAGGGCCATGTACCGGAACGGTCTCATTCTTGTTTCACCACCACCAATTTCAAATCGTTGTAGCCGTGCAAAGCCGCGGTCGAGATCACCGATTTGATCGTCCGGTACGGCACGCGCTGGTCCGCCATGATGAGAATCTTGGCGTCGGCCTGTACGTCGGGGTTGCTCTTCGCAATGAGCTCCTGCCGTTTACGCTGCCGCGTGAACGTGGTGTCCAGCTCCCGGGGTAGGCCGTTCTCATCCAGTGATTTACTCGGAAAGCGGAATTTGTTGAGCTCCGCGACGAGCTCGTTGTCGATGAGGACTCCGTGCTCGGAGATCTCCACCGTAAGCGCATCCACCGTCGGCGAGGCGGAGTAGGTTTGCGGTAATTTCATGCCGGGAGTCGGCGTGATATTGATATTACTGGAAGTGAAGCTCTTTAGCAGGAAAACCAGAATGATGGTGAAAATATCCGCCATTGAGGTGATCTGCAGCGTCGCTTCCGAACTGATCTGTTTGCGTACGCTGAAACGCGGGCGTCGGCCGAATGCGTCCATTAAAAGCCTCCCAGCAGAATGTTAGGCACCTTAGTCCGCATGGTTTCCATTACCTTTACGATATGCACGTACTCGATGTCGTCACCGGCACTGAGCACCATGGATCCGGTATTGGGCCACGCCTTCTGCACCTTTTCGATCTCTTCAAGGAGAAGCACCGTGTTCCACTTTCCGTTCAAAGCCGGTAGTTTCTTCACGTAGTTTCCGTCCTTCTCCTTCCCTTTGGCCGGCGGTGCCCCGGACAATTTGAAGGCGATTTCGAATTGGGAACCTAGTTCGACATCGACCCGCACCGAGACGGCTTGGGTCTTGTTCGTAGCTCCCGGCACGGCGACGCTCGAATCAAAGATTCCGATGGCAAGGAACGACGCCGATGCCAAAAGGAACGTAATCAACACGGTAAAACAATCGATGATGGGGGCCAGGTTGATATCAAAATCTTGATTCTGTCCGCCGTGAGGTCCGGCGCCGTCGCCCGTCATCATGCGGCCTTCCGATCGGATTCACCCGACGGGCGCGTCGTTTCGTTCGTATAAAAACGTTGCTTTAAGATGTCCATGCTGCGCACCGCCGCCATCTCGATATCCGCGAGCAACGAATTGGTCCGGTTCATCAAGAAGCTGTAGGCCATCATGGACGGAATCGCGACCGCTAGTCCCATCATGGTGGCATTCATCGCGGTTGAGATACCGGCCGACAACATGGCCGATTTCTGCTGAGCATCCGCGTGGGCTACGGCTTGAAAGGAGTGAATGAGGCCGGCTACCGTACCGAACAGACCGAGCAACGTGGCCACGTTCGCGATGGTCGCCAGAAAAGTCGTGCGCTTCAAGATGGCGCGCGAACATTTCTGTAGGCTCAGCTGAATGCCGTCGCGGATGAGCCCCTCCGGTAGGTGGGATCGTTGCAACGCCGCCTGGACCACGTTCGCCACCGGCTTGCGGCGGTGATCGTTGCAGTACTGGGTGGCCTCTTCAAT
>JAYUBV010000116.1:0-22939 GCA_043740655.1 Pseudomonadota bacterium
CTGCCGGACTATTTGGAGATAAAACACCGGCGCGAATTGAAAAGGGCCTTTCTCCCGGAAGAAACGGCAGACCTAGCCGCGATAAAGAGGGAGCTTTCCGCCACGAAGGGTCTTCTTCAGGCGTTGAAGGAAGAAAAAGAAGCTTCGAACGAAGAGTTACGGGCGGCCAATGAAGAGATCGTTTCCAGTAACGAGGAATTGCAGAGCACGAACGAAGAGCTGCATTCCGCAAAGGAGGAGCTCCAATCGACGAACGAGGAGCTGCTAACCGTTAACGAAGAAATGAAGCTTCGTAACCAGGATCTCACCCTTCTCAATGACGACCTATCCAACCTTTTCAATAGTTTTAACTCCGCCATGGTGCTGCTCACTAAAGACCTAAGGGTTCGTCGGTTTACTCCCATGGCCCAGAGCCTGCTCCGGCTGATTCCCGGGGACGTGGGGCGTGCCATCGCCGACATTCGGCCAAATGTTGAAATCAAAGACATGGAGAAAATGCTCTTCGAGGTCATCGTGACGGCGATTCCGAAAGAGTTGGAAATCGAAGACAACCAGGGCAGGTCGTACGCCGTGCAGATGACCCCCTATCGCACTAAGGACGACCGAATTGACGGAGCGGTGCTTCTGTTTACGGATATTACCCAGCTGAAAACCAGCCTTATCTGCTCGGAGGCGGTCGAGAGTGTGCTGGAGTATCCGCTGCTCGTTTTGGGTGCCGATCTGCGGGTCAAACGGGGTAACCGGTGTTTTTACGAGGTGTTCAAGTCCAAGCCGAGGGACACCGAAAATCAGTTCATTTATGATTTGGGCAATCAACGGTGGAATATTTCGGAGCTTAAAGAGTTGCTGGGGAAGGTATTGCCGCTGAATTGTGACGTGGCGGACTATAGAGTGACCGACGATTTCCCGGCCATTGGTCTAAAGACGATGTCCCTCAGTGCTTCCCGTCTTATTCATCACGAGATCCGGACGGAAAATATTGTCCTCTCGATTAAACCGGTGGCTTAGGGCAGTAACCAATTGAAGTTAAAGGGATTTATGCGTGGGTGGCCACCATTATTCCGCTACTTTCGGGTGCTAACATTTAAGGGTGATACCTTCTAGCCCCCTCGAGCTGTTCCTCGTCTTATTTACGTCGTTCGTGTCGACGTATCTTCTCTACGGGGCGTTCAAGCAAAAGGATGTTCCCCGTATCCTTATGGGCGTGGGGGCCGCCGTGCCGTCCTTTGAGATCAGTAGCTTTCGTATGTGGGTGATCGCCGGCGCCATCTTCGGAGCCGGCATGTACATGCGTAACTATATGGACGGCGTTTGAATTCTTCGGCTGGAATAAACTGCCGTAAACTCTGCACCCAGGAAGAAAATTAACGCCGAGTAATAGGTCCACGCCAGGATCAAGGCTAGCGAGGCGGACGCGCCGAAGGCACTCGCGATCGAAGTCTGGCCCAGGTACAGACCAATCACGAATTTCCCCAATGCAAAAAGAACCGCGGTTAAAAGGGCGCCGATCCAGGTGTCCCGCCATTCGATGGGTTTGTCGGGCAGTACGCGGTAGAGCAGGGCGAACAGCACCGCGATGAGTCCCACGGATACGAGGTTGTAAGCCAGCTGAGTGGCGAAGCCCGGAATCGGAAACCGGCCCGAGAGGTATTTGGTTGCCCCCGCGAGAAGCGCATTCACCGCTAACGAAACCAGCAGCAGGAAACCGATGCTGGCCACCATCGCGAACGATAGTAGGCGCTCTACGATCAGCTCCCGGATGCCGAGTCCTTTAATGGGCTTCAGGGGGATGTTCCAAATTTGATTCAGTGCCGCCTTCAGCTCCACAAACACCCCGGTGGCACCCAGGATCAGTACGAAGATGCTGGTGACGGTGGCAACGACTCCGGCGGCAGGTCTTCGGGCGCTAACGACGATTCCCTCGATGGCCTCCGCCCCTTCTCGCCCTAATAGCCCGCGTAATTGGTGCGAGAGTTCGCCGCGTATCGCCTCGTCCCCAAAGACAAATCCGGCGATCGCGGTGGCCAGAATGAGCAGCGGGGCGAGAGAGAAGACTGTGTAGTACGAAAGGGCCGCGGACAGGCGCCAGGCGTTGTCCTTCTGCCACTTTTCACACGTCTCTTTGGCGAGGGACCAGGACGAGCTCAGTTTCGCATTCATGCGCCGCTAAACCGTGCAAACGGCATACCTAACGCGCCATCAGCCGGTTTAGGTGGTCGCCGAAAAGTACGGCGGAGGGGGCTGCGCTTCGGAGAGGGCAGCTCCGGTTTCATCGCTTCCATGCAAAAGGCGCCGGGGAAGCGGTCTTCGCGTTCCACCTCGAAAAGGTAAGGCAGCCGACTGTCGAGGTGGCGACGGGCGGTCACGCGCGCGAAACCACTTAGCTTTAGGTAGTGCTTAAGCGAATCGCGATCGTAGAACATGCGGTGCCGATTTTTATCGTAGAGCTGAAAGTACATGCGGTACCACCACGGTCCCGCGGGAAGGTCCGGCAGCACGAGGGTCCGTTGCGCAAACTCTGTCGCGGCCAAGGGATCCTTCATCCGCTTCAGGCCACGGTACTGCTCGATCAAATCTTCCAGGCAGGGCATCAGCAGCCGCAAACGGCCGCCGGGTTTGAGCACGCGAAAACATTCCCTCAGTACGTGCTCGCCGGCTTCGCGCGTGAGGTGTTCGAACACGTGCGAGCCGTATATGCCGTCCACCGAGCCACTCGCAAACGGCCACTTCTTCTTCCTCAAATCCAAATGGCGTGCGCTGCGGAATTTATCCGCGCGCGAGGAGGTGGGCAGAATTTTTTTCAGCCACCCCTTCAATCGCGGAGAATTATCGAGCAGCACGTTGGGAGAGCTATCCACGTTTATCCAGTGGTCACCCACGAGCTCGCCGCAGCCTAGGTTGATGAGAATTGGTTCCGGCACGTGGGAAATTATCGGGGATTACGGGGAGAGTGAAAATACGCCGCGCGTTTAGGGAATCAGCCGCACTTCGACCGCGGATTGGGGCACTTCGGCGCCCTGAATATCGGCCGGCGGTAGGAGGCGGGTTTTCACGCGGCCCGTGCGCATTAATTCCTGAGCGTCGATGGGCGCGGTGGAGATCGAGATTGGTGGGGGGCTTCGGCTCGGCAACTTCATGATCACGCGCGACGGACGAATCTCTAGGCGCGAGCTTTGCGGCAGACGGGAGATCGTATCTTGCCACTTCAGCGTGACGGGCACTTCGACGTCGTTCGTGGAATACGCGTGGACGACAATCTCGGGGGGCTCAAAGCGTTTCACGCGCACGCGCGGGGGGAGGTTGATGTCGGCTTCCGCGAACGCAAACGTCTGCTGCCCTTCCGAGGCGCGGAAGAGGTCCACCTGAACCGCCATCACCACGGGATCCAACTGCATCAAAGGGCCTTCGGGGCCAAACAGCGTGATTTTCACCTTGGAGGGGTCGGGCGGCTTGGCTTCCCAGTTTTTTGGCAGGCCTTTGAAAACGATGTTCGCATCGACGGTACGCAGGATCAAGTTGGTGGGTCGGGCAAAGACGACCCACAGCACGCTGGCCAACATGAAGGAACCGGAAAGACGCAGCCACGGAATTTCCCACATCGTACGGTGGACGGAGGCGGGTCCGACACGGCGAAAATGTTTGGTGATGGCGTCGCGGATTTCTGAAGCATTTTTCGCGGGGGCAATCTTTGCCTCGTGCGCAATGCTGACGGTGCCCGTCTCTTCCGACACGACCAGCACGAGGCAGTCGCATTTCTCGACCAATCCCAGTGCGGCCGCGTGCCGAGTGCCCAAACGGCCGGTTGAGTTGCGCGAAAGCGGTAAGTGGGCGCCGAAGGTGGTGATGCGCCCTTCGTTGATCGTCACCGCGCCGTCGTGGCCGGGAGAGTTGGCGTCGAAAATACTGAGTAACAGCGGTTGGCTAATCGTACCGTTCAACGCAATTCCCGAACGCACGTGCTGTTCCAGCGGCTGGCGTCCTTGCAACACGATCAAAGCGCCCGTGCTTTCCTTCGCCATCGATGTCAGCGTGTCGGTCAGAATGTCGGCGAGTTTTCCGGCGTGCAGGCTGCGGCTGCTGCCCCACGGGCGCCAGGTGGCTAGCGACTCGAACGCGCGGCGGAAGTCGTCCTGAAAAATTACGACGATGCTGACGAACACGGAGATGATGCCGAACTGAAAGATTTGTGAAGTGAGGTACATCTTCAACGCCCCGGCTAACGCGTACGTCACCAGCATGGGAACCAGGGCGAACAAGATCGCGCGCGCGGTCCGTTTCTTCAGCCACACCGATCCGATGGAGAGTAAGGCGCCGATGAAAATGATGTCGAGTACGTCGACCCAATTCATCAACGATCGGCATTCCTCCGCATGCTGAACCAGGCGCTGCGCAATGAGGGCAAAAGGAGGGGGCATTCCCTTTCTTTTCGGCTAGTTGCCCAAGAAAACTTATCGCGACGCGCTAAGGATTTTTTTGAGGAACCGCTTCGTAGCGTAGAACGCCCGGGCGGGGAATTTTTCACCCGTAATGGGGCACACGCTCAGCCCTTTGCCGGTGCCGGTGGGGCGAAGCTGCAGAATGTCAGAAAAGCTGCCCAGGTTGTGGTGGGCCATCATCTCGCCCGCGGCGATTAGGTGCCGGACGTCATTCCAAAAGCCGCGAATTTCGGTGACTAGCTCCGGGTCCCTAACGTCGAAGGGGCGCACGAGCACGGCCTTGGCTTGGTCCGGCGATTCGTAGTGACACCCCACCAGAATCAGTCGCGATAGCTTTGACCACAGCACGGATGTCTCAAACTCTTCTTCCAGAATTTTCTGCGGATTGAGGTTGGTAATCTTGATCGTCTCTTTAGGCGACCACTCGCCGTCGAGCCATTCCACCTTGGTGGACTTCAGTTCGAAATCGCCGCCGTCGGGAAGGGGTGCGTTCGAAGCGGGTAACAATGCCGCGTACTCTAGCGTTTGTCCGGCCCAGCCTTTGTTGATTCCGCGCGCGGTATTTACCGTCACGCCGTAAGTCTGCGCGAGCGATCCCAATTCGCGCCCCAAGACGTGATCCTTCAGCCGAGCTACTACTTCGTCACGGCTTGGGTTCATTCGCGGTGGCGACCTTTCGCAGCAGTCCGTCAGACAAATTCACTTTCAGCGGCGCCACCTCGGTGATGCCGATCTCTTCCATGAAGCCCAGCACCAGGATGAGGTTGGGAATCTGATTTTCCACGTACTTGCCGCCAATCTTGTCGTCGGTCAGGTCCCAGCTCGCCTCAAGGGCCTTTTTAACCATTCCCTGATCGTAGGACTTGTCTTCGGGCGCCATCGCCTGGTCCTTCACGCTGATAAAGTGAACGCTGCCGATGCCGACGACGAGCCCTTCTTCCTTCGTGATGCGGGCTTTTATGGCATCGGTTCCTTTCTTGGCTTCGCGGCGCACTATCTTTAATGCCTTGGCGGCGATTGCCTTTCCGACGGGGTTGATGCTCTTCTTTTTACCGCCTTTAAGCGCGCGGATCTTTTCTTTCAGAATGTCCGAACCAAAGCCGTTGTTGGCCGAAACGATCTGGCCGCTTTTATTCATCATGGCGAGCTGCTGCGATCCACCGCCGATGTCCCACACCACGGCTTTTACCGGATCGGCTTTGGAGATGCCCACCGCCGCCCAGAAACCTAGGGCGGCCTCTTCGTCCTGCGTGATCACTTTGACCGTGATGCCGGTCTCTTTCGAAAGTTTTTCCGCCGCGGCTTTGCCGTTGGTAGCTTCGCGGAAAGCCGCGGTAGCGACTCCGACGAATTCGGTGGCGCCCAGCGTTTCTGCGGTGGCCTTCATCTTATTTAACTCGGCCGCGCCGTTTGCAAGGACCTCTTCCGGCAATTCCTTTTTCTTGCCGCTGCTTTTCAATCCATCCTGATAGGCGACTTTGACTTCGCCACTATCGTCGGCGGTAGGGAACAGCATTTCGACGTCGGTCAGTCCCTGCGCACTCGTCAGCACTCGGCCAACTTTCATTTTGGTGGCGCCCGAACCGATATCGAAGGCGGCCCGCACTACCCCCTTAACGTTTTTGAGTTCGACCTTATCCGGCGATGAGGCACAGCCGGCGATTCCCAAGAATAGAAAGAGTACGAAGGGGTGACGCATTGGTGGGCTCCTGAAAAGTTCACTGTCAGTATCACGCCGACTCTTCTTATTGCAATGCGCCTAAAGTCACGCTTAGCTCTGGAAATGACTCCTTTAATTGCTCCGATCGACGACTGGATGCAGATGGCCCTCGACCTGGCCAAAGAGGCGGGGAATCGCAATGAAGCCCCGATTGGGGCGGTGCTCGTTCACGAGGGGAATATTCTCGGCAAGGGACGTAACCGCCGTGAGGAGACCCAACGGACCGCCGCCCACGCCGAGCTTGAGGCCCTGGACGAGTTTCACCGTCGGTACAAATCGTGGCGCCTGCCGATCGGCACCGTACTAGTCGCTACTTTGGAACCCTGCCTAATGTGTACGGGGGCTTTGCTGTGGGCGCGGGTCGACAAAATTTATTACGGTTGTAAGGACCCCAAGGAGGCCGGGCTGACCCATATGTTGCCGGCGATCGAGTCGGGGCGTTTCGACCACCGCTTTTCGATCGTAGAAGGTGGCCACCGGGAGGCGGAGTGTGCGGCGTTGCTGAAAGATTTTTTTAAAGTTAAGCGGACGTCACTCAAGGAAACGCCGTAACCCCAGTGCCTTCGGGTAGGGGTCCCAAAACAGATTCTCTTCCAGGTACGGAACTCCTACGTGCTTACAGGAGTGGCGGAGTAGGGCGATGATCGCCTGGAACGAAATTTCGCCGCTGCGGTAACTTTCTAGTTCTTCCCCCAGTGATTTTTTTTCTTTTTCGGAAATCCGATCCTTTAAAAAACCAAATAGGTGTTGGAGAACGTTATAACGGCGACCGGGCGTCGTGCGTTTTGAAAGCGCTTCGGTAAAAGCCACTTCGTAGTTTGCGCTGACTTCACGGACGGGACGGCGATCGGAGTTGGCCGCCAACTTACCCAGCTCTTTGGCGAGTCGCTGGTTGTGGGCCATCAATATGAATTTATAACGCTGGTGAAAAAGCTGAACGGACGCAATCGTTTTCGGCAGATCGCGCCAGCGCCGCCGAGCGAATACGCGCATCACGAAGTGCTCGCGCTCTTCCACGTCTTCCATGCGGCCTTCTTCGGTGCACGGGACCAGCGGGAAGCTGGTGGTGAACGCCTGCGCAAACAGACCCTGCCCATTGCGATCGACGTAGCCATTTTTTTTCTCCACCCGAACGCGCTCGAGTCCGCACGAGGGAGAGTTTTTTTTGAAGACCATGCCGTCGGTCGCGGGAAACTTGCCGACGATTTTGGCGGCCGTTTTCTTAGCGAGGGTCGATAGATTATCGCCGGACTTGTTACCCACCATCTCCACGCTATCGCCGTGGGCGATCAGACGAACGCTTTCGCGCGGAGCGCCGAGGCCCATTTCCATCTCGGGGCAGATGGGGTGCCACTCGACTTGTTTCCCCAACTCTTTAATTAACCACTCGTGCGCTTTATGACCGCCGTCAAAGCGAACGTTCTCGCCGAGGAGACAGGCACTAATTCCTAGAAGCGGTTTTTCCACTAGGCCTTTACACCGACGGCCGGACCGGGTTAGCCCGGCCAACGAGGGCCGGCGCTTTTTCGGGAGTAGCGGTGAGAATCGAATCGTTCAGCGAGGGGAATCGAAATCGGTACCCCATGCGTTGCAACCGCTCGGGCCTTACCCGGTGACTGTCGGAAATCGAATCTACTTTTTCGCCGGCGAAGAAACGCGCGACGGGGGCCAACGCCGACAACGACAAACGGCTACTCGACTGTTTTTTGAGAAACTCGACAAAGTCCGAATGCGTGCAGGGCTCGGGGCTGCTTACGTTGATAATCCCTTCCACCGCCTGGTTAGTGAGGCAGGCGCGAATGGCGCCGACCGCGTCGTCTAAGGCGATCCACGAGGCCCACTTGCCGGCGGAGCTGCCGCCGCCGAACGCCGGGGCGTGCGCGAAGATTGCCGCCGAGGGTCCCAGCAAAAACCCTAGGCGTAGCAAAACCATGCGGCCCATGCCGTAAGGCAGCACGCGCGCCTCGCGTTCCATGTCCGCGTAGACCTTCGCCAGAAAATCATCGCCCGCCGGGAAGGACTCGGTAATCCATTTCTCACCTTGCTCGCCGTAAATCATTTCGGAGGAGGCCACGATCAGCGTGACGGGCCGTCCTTTGCGCTCTTTTAGCGCGGAAACGAGATTGCGGGTGCCCGTTACGCGGGTCTCTCGAATCTGTTTCTTCTTCTCTTCGTTCCAACGTCCGTCGAGCCAGCACTCGCCGGCTAGGTGAATGATGGCGTCCACGTTCTTAAGCGCTTCGGCCGAAGGCACGTCTTTCGAGGCGTCCCAGGCGAAGCCTGCGACCTTCTTACCCAGGCGCTTTTCTAGTGCGGCGGCATATTCGGACGCCTTCCGCGAAAGCAGGGAAATTTCGTGTCCTTGTTCGACGAGAGTTTCGGTCAGTCGCGAGCCGAGAAGCCCGGTACCGCCAGTAATGACGATCTTCATAGTTAGGGGTCGAGTGTAGCGGAACCCTCGGCGCGATTTCAAGCGGTGGTTCCGGGCCGGGGGCCTGGGATGCGGTGTGCCGTCCCCGGCGAGGAAGATCCTTGGTATGGTTACGCCAAAGTGCGAGGTCCCATGTCACGATTGGATGACTACATCCTTTGGAAGTCGAGTCTTGCCGGAGGCGCGGATCTGCTCGGACCCGAGCGGGCCCTACTTGTGAGCGCCCCGGCGCTGCCTAATAAAGGGACCCGGTACGCGGTGGTCGGGCGTCATCCCGACGTTCCCTCCGCGAGCTTTTCCAACACCGCTTTCAACGGCAGGCCCGCGTTGTTCATTCTGAGCGATGCCGAAGACCTGACGGCGGAGAAATGGCTTCCCCGGGCGGAGTGCCTCTTCTCCCCGCGATCCAGTGAACTTACGCTGCAAGCGCTGGTGTCGAGTTCGGCCGTGGTGAGCTTTTCGTTGCTGCCCGCGGTGGTGGCCATCGGACACCGCATTCCGGCCGTGGTGATTTCGGAAGAGCCGCATACCATGCTTTTGGCCGATCGGCTCGGTATCCCGTGCCTGAAGCCGGCCCGGGCTAGCGAGTTGATTCCCGCCCTCGCCGAGTTATGGGCATCGCACCGCTGGGAAATTGCCTTTTTGGGCGCCGAACTGCTCAAGCAAAAATTACCGCCGGTAAAGACCTGCGTCGCGAAACCGGTATCAGCGCGCGAAATGACGGTGGCGCTCATTGCCGACGAGAAGTTTCTCCCACATTTGAATGGGCTCGTGCATAACCTGAAGGAAGTGGGCTGCGTTTCGTTCCGCTTCGAAATTTTAGCACTAGACGAGGCAACTGAAGATTTTGTGGCTAGCCTCGACGCCAACGTGAGTCTCTACCGGTTCCGGGATCTGTGGAAGGGAACCGATCCCAAAGTTTTGGAGACGTGGCCGACGGTGGACAAAGCGTTCCGTTCGAAGCCGAAGTTTTTACTTCGGCTAGTGCGGGCGAATCGAGGAGCCGTCTTTTATTTCGACACCGATCTCCTTTTCATGCGCTGCCCGTCCTCCTTAATGGAGGAGTTTGGCGCGGCGGATTCGTCGCTACTGCTGTTTCCAAACTGGAACGATTTGCCGGACGAAACTAAACGTTGGGGTCTGTTCAACGCCGGCTTGCTGGGCGTGCGCCCGGGCTGCGAGCGATTTTTGGAAGTGTGGACTTCGCTCTGCCAGACGAATTACCGCACGGACGACGGTGGTTACATTTGGGATCAGGGATTCCTCGATCTGGTTCCGCTCTATCAGGAACGCTTCACCGTCTACCGGCGCGGCGACGAAAATGTAGCGCGCTGGAATCAGATGACTCGCGAAGAAGGTTTACCGGTTCGATCGTTCCACGCCTCGCAGCCGGACGTGTGCGGATTCTACGAGCAGAAGATGGCGTGGGACCAGGCGCTGTGGGCCTTCACGGATCCCGCCAACCGTTATGCAGTCGGGTCCCGATGGGCCAAGGTGCTTTCGAACTCCTGGAGCGATCACGTGCTGCCGCTATCGCGTTTCCTGGGGTTTGCCCGCGTAGTGCGCCGAGTTTTTCAAATGCCGGGGCTTGATTCGCCGCGGGCCGCAAAATTTTTCATGTACGGGCCGGGTCGGGCGTTGCTCGGGGCGGGGGCGATTTTAAGGCGGTACATTTTACCCGAGCACCGGATCGAAAAGGTGAAGGGAACCAGCCCGTGGATTGCGCAGCAACAGTTAGCGATTCGGGAATCGTCGTCGGCGCGCAAGGGGTTCCTGCCATCGATCCTTCCGTTTGAACTTTCGGATCTGGCGGTACGGGAGTCGATGCCGCTAGCGACGCGGCCGCTGGAGATTCATTGAAGTGATGAATCTCGCCGTTTTAACCACCGCGTTCCCGCCGTTTGCCTGTGCTGAATCCGACTTTGTCTTTCAGCTTTGTGAAGGGTTGAGCTGGCGTGGGGTTTCGGTGCGGGCGATCACCTCGCAGGCAGCTCCTGCGCCGTCGGCGCGTTTCCCGGTCACCACGCGAACGGGAGTGGGGGCGTTGGCGGAGCTCTTATCCTACCCCCTCGACGGCGTTTTGGTTCCGTACCAGCCCTGGCTTTTTCGGGGACGAACCTCGCTCTTACACGCCGTGCGGGCATTGAAGTGGGCCAAGCCCAACGTGGCGCGTACCTTACTCATCTTCAATCCCGATGCTCTGGTGGCCGCCAACGTGAGCACGCTAGCGCTGTTCACCCGCATCGTGCTGCTAAGCGAACGGCACGCCTCGGTGGTCGCCCAAAAATTTCCCGATCTCAAAGATCGCACCGCGGTCGTCCCCCCATTTTCCCTCGTGCCCGGCGAGAATCTGAAGTCGGCCGAGTATGGCGGCGACGAACCGTTCCGCTGGCTAGCCTTAGGCTTTCTCTATCCGGGAAAGGGAATCGAAACGTTGCTGAAGGCGTTTGCGCGGCTAGACCCCGAAACGTCCAACGCGCGCCTGACCTTCGTGGGGGGCGAACTACCGCCGGGAAACCAGCGATGGAACTCATTCGGAGCGTGGCTAAAACTGTTGGCGGAGAGTCTGGGAGTGGCGAACGCGGTGGAGTGGTCAGGCGGTTATGCTTCCCCCTACGAGTTTCCGCGGGGCGTAGTCGAGCGATCCCACGCGGCGGTGGTCCCTTACGATGTGGGGCTGGGGATTAACAACTCGGGCCTCGCCACGTTGACCCAAGTTCGGCTCCCCGTCCTTTCCACCCGCGGCCCCTTTCTGGATTCGGCGTTGAAGTCCGGAGAAAACTGCTGGCTCGTGCGTCCGAAAAAGCCCAAGGAATTAGCGTTAGCGATGCGGCGGTTCCAGACTGACGCCGCGTTGCGCGAAAAGCTTTGCCAAGGATCGGGCGAGTTGGCCCGGCGGACCTTCGATCGAAATGCGTTATTCGACGACTGGAGCCGCATTTTGCGGGGTGACATGGTGGCGGCGTTACCCGCCGATCGGTACCGGATTCCAAGGTATAATTGATCCATGACGCCGACTCGCCCGTCCTCCCGATTACTGCCGCTCTGGCTGGCTCTGACGCCGTGCCTGCTTTTCGCCGATATCAAACCGACGCCAAAAATTGACGCGCAGGATTTGGACAACTCTGACCAGCTCGAAATCGTGGGCGACCCGTTGGTGAAGGCGCAGGAGCCGCCCAAGGTAGTGGACCCACGGGAGGCGGTGCCGCTCATCGATGAAGGAAATCGATTCTGCGATCTGGGTGAGTTTGAACGCGCACGCGACAATTTCTTGAAGGCCGTGGAGATCGATTCGAAGAACTTTCGCGCGCACGCCGGCCTGGGGCGCGCGTGGATCGGACTGAACCAGCTCGGCCGGGCGGCGGAACCGACCCAAAAGGCGCTGGAGCTGGACAAGTCCTCCGTCGACGCCTTGTTGAACCAGGCAGAAATATATTACGCCAGCGGTCAGCCGAAAAACGGCGGCGACTTCATTAACAAAGCGGTTAATGCCAATCCGAATCACGGCCGTCTGCACGAAGTTCGCGGGGCCCAGGCGTACTCCGAAGGAAAGGCCGAAGAGGCGATCAAATTTTTTGAAAGCGCCCTGGCGCAAAATAGCGTGCTGGGTCGTTCGTACTTGATGCTGGGGGAAGCCTACCGTCAGAAAGAACGCTTTAAAGAAGCCATCACCGTTTTTGAAAAGGCGTTGAAGATTCCCCTGTCCTCCGACTACAAAGGCCGCTTGCACGAGCGGATGAGCCGCCTCTATACGTCGCTACGTCAGCACGGTTTGGCGATCAAAGAGGGCAAGGCTGCGTTGTTCATCGAAAAGGACAACGCCGACTACATGATGGCGCTGGCCGACGCCTATAACGGTGCCGAGCAGAGTGACAAAGCGATCGCCACGTTTCGCGATGCGATCAACTCCAATCCGAAATTGGCGGCCGCCTACCTCGGCATGGGTAAAACGCTTTTGAAAGCGGGGCACACGC
Organism: Pseudomonadota bacterium; assembly: GCA_043740655.1. Classification (GTDB taxonomy): domain Bacteria; phylum Bdellovibrionota; class FAC87; order UBA2466; family UBA2466; genus JBGSST01. Next base: position 12,562 of record JAYUBV010000116.1, read on the forward strand.
AACGCGCGATCAATACTTACAAGCTTCTGATCGATCTCGAGCCGCAAAATGCCCAGGCCCACTACGAGCTGGCCAACGCGTACCAAAAACGCGGCGGTCCGTCGGTGCAGAGTGCGGTGGATCATTTTCAGCGTACGGTTTCGATCGATCCCGATCACTTCGACGCTTACTTCAATCTGGGCCGAATTTACCGACGGGAAAAAAAGTTCGACATCGCCCGTAAGAATTTGGAAAATGCCACGCGCATCAACCCCAAAATATCCGCCGCTTGGGAAGAACTGGGTTACGTGCTGACCACGCTGAACGAAAATAAGAAAGCGATCGTGGCGTTTCAGAAGGCGCTGGAACTAGACCCGGGTAACCCGACCACGCGCACGAATCTGGGCAAAGTCCTCGTGGCGGACGGCGCGAACGATGCCGCCATCGGTCACTTTCAAATCGTTCTCGCGAAATACCCAAAATATCCGGAAGCAAGCTACGGCATGGGGCTGGCCTACTGCCAGAAGGGGGATCCTGACGAGTCCCAGCGTTATTTGAAAAAGGCCACCATCTACCGCGCCAAACGCGCCGGTTACCTGCTTAGCTTCATCAATAAAAACTGCCTCAAGGGACGCCGGCCCGCTTCCCCCTCCGTCTTCACGTCGAAGCCCGACGAAAAAGAAGATGAGGAAACAATAAAATCGAGCCCCGTCCCTCTTTCCAACGAGTAACTTCCGAATAGAATGGGGCGGTGACCCACTTAAATAGAGTTCTCCCGGTTGCCCTTGGTTTGATGCTCCTTATCGCCTGCTCTAAGCCGCAGCCGCCGGCGGAGAATCTCGAAATCAATCCTTACGAAGGGGAATGGACCGGCACCAAGTGTGACGTTTCCGTCGACGAGCAGGACTTGGTGCACCTGCAAGCCGGCAAAGAAGCCGGGGCGTACGCCTGCCTGGGCTGGGCTCACGCCAATTTCCGTGCGTTCCAAATGGATTACCTCCGCCGAATCGCCTCCGGCCGCGTGGCCGAAATCGTGGGCACTAGCGCGCTGAAAACCGATTTTTTTCTCCGTCTCGTCGGTCTGCGCGAGAAGGCATTGCAGCTTTACAAGGTGATACCGGAGATGGATCGCAAGTTATTGTGGGCCTACACGCACGGCGTGAACCGAGGGTTCGCCACGGACCAGGTGAAGCAGGCGTACGAATTCCGTCATTGGGCTTACCAGCCCGAGCCGTGGCACCCGGTGGATTCTCTAGCCGTGCTCTTGCTCGAATCTTTTAACGAAACGCAGGCGTCCATCTGGCAGGGGCTAAAGGAAGAAAAGGCTAAGGAGCGTTTTGGTCCCAAGTCTAAGGAACTTTTTCGGCCGTTCGATTTGCCGTGGGACACGCCAATTTTGAAAACCGGCGAAACGCTGGGCGATCGCACGCGCCATCGTTCCGCATCGCGCGAGCCAGGCTTCGACACTCGCGAAGGGCAAGCCCCGTGGGCGACCGACGTTCCAACCGTCGAATCCGGCAGCAACAGCTGGGTGGTCGGCAAGTCGCGTTCAAAGTCCGGCAAGTCGTGGCTCGCCAACGATCCGCACTTGGAGCTGACCCACCCTCCGTTCTGGTTTTGGGTAAACTTTCAAGCCGGTGACCTCAACGTGATTGGTTCCACCGTGCCCGGCGTGCCCATGGTGGTGGCCGGATTCAACAAGAAGGTGTCGTGGGGGCTGACCGACTCCTACATCTCCGTCGGGGAGGTTCTGGCGGTTCCTAAGGACGATACGCATTCCTTCGTTACGATTCGCCCCACGGTTTACGCGCGCGTGCTCGGTATGAACGTGCCGATCTTCTTTAAGACATTTCAGCGTAGTCCCGAGGGCTGGCCGGTGCTTCCGCTGGACGCACCCAAAGATAAAGTGCTCGTTCTCCGTTGGTCGGGGCTTAGCATTTCATCTATGGGGCTTAGCTCGTTGCCGCGAATCCACAAGAGCCAGTCCGCTTTTGAGACCGCGCAGTGGCTGGCCGGCGTAGAACTGCCGTCGTGGAATTACGTCTTTACCGATGTAAAAGGAAACTTGGGCTTCCGGGCCATCGGTCTGTTGCCCGCGTTCGAGGGCGAACGTCCGTTCGGAGTGGCCGATGGCCGCGCTTCGTCGCTTGGGGAATGGAAGTTTCTCCCGCCCGAGGATGGTCCCCACGTTTACAATCCCAAGCGCGATTTCGTGGCGACGGCAAACAATCGGCAGGAGCTGGAGCACTCACCTCAGGATCGTGGCCGTGCACATAAGTTTTCGTTCCGCGCGTTTCGCATCGAAGAGATGATCCAAAAACAGCCCAAGCACGACCTTGAATCGATGGCGCAGGCCCAGTGCGATTTTCAATCCACTGACGCCAAATTCATCGTTCCGCGCTTGATGGGGTGGGCGGATCGCATCAACCGGCGGCAGATGGGCTGGGGCGTGCGCGAGAATCAAGCCGTCGATGCGCTTCGCAAATGGGATTACCAGGCGGGGCCGGTTTGTACGGCCTGCGCTATCTACTACCGCTGGACGGAGCGAATTGGAGAAGTTACGGGGCTAAATCTAGTGTCGTTGTACCGACTGCTCGAGGGGCCTAACGAGTTTGAGTTTAAGATCGCCAAGGCGTTGTCGCTGGCGCTGGATGATCTTCAGATCATCGACTACCGTCCGTTCGGGCTATGGGGCGATTTACACCGCCTTTACTTTTTGCATCCGGCCCACCGGCCGGATTTTGAAAAATTCGATTTCTTAAAGACCGGTGGATACGATCACACGGTCAACATGGGCTCGGGTGATTGGGTGGGCGATCACTACCGCCAACGTTCGGGGGCGTCGCACCGCTTACTCGTTGAGATGACGGATCCGCCGACCGGATATTTCGCCATGCCGGGCACTTCGCTGGATACGGAAACCAAAGCGATTCGTGAAGACAACGGCCCCTGGCGCCAGTGGCAAGACTGCCGTTACAAAAAAGTGCAGTTCCCTTACGACTGGAGCCGCGTCACCCCTAAGGTAGTGACCCTTTAGCGAACCGAAACGATATCCAGGCAGCGCATTTTTCCGCGCAGGAAGAGATTGATTTGATCTCCTACACTGGCTCCGAGCAACGCCTCGCCGAGCGGCGACTGCGGCGTGATGCACTGGACGGTGACGCCATTTTGTTCGGCGGTGAGTCCGCCGCCCGAAGGCATCATCAGGCACCAAGTCTTTTGCCCCTCCTCGTCCAGCTCGATGAGGGCGGTCGAGGCAATCTTGGTCTTTTCGTTGAAGATCTTAATATCGATGTGACGAAAATGATTGAGCGTGGACTGCAGTTCCATGGCCCGTTTAGATTGGGCCCCCGCGAGGTACGAGGCTTCCAGTCCGCGCGTGTCGTACTTGTCCTCCGCTTTGCTCTCCACGTTCACGGCGGCATCGTGCGCCGCCAACGCCGACTGCAACAGCACACTGAGATCGGTTTCGATCTTCCCGATCAGCTTTTCAATGATTTCTTGTTTATCCACTTTTGACCGATTGGCTTCAGGCCCTGGGCTGACCGGGCTTCGGCTTCGTGTGAGGCGGCACGGGCGTCGAGATCGGCTGTTTCGATTCGGCGCACGAATGATAGGCACCAATCATGTCCGCCGCGACGAGCGGGGACTTCTCGTGCACTTGCGTAGGCGTGTATTTCGGAGTGATCTTTCCGATGATGCATTGGCACACCTTCGATTCAACCGGCTCGCACGCAATGTAATCCCTGACCGCCTGTTCGGACCAGCCGGGCTTTGCGTTCTTCAGCCATTCGTTTTGAGTGGATGACGTGCCGTCTTTGCCACAGGACGTCAGTAAAAGGGTGAGAGACAGCGCCACGAAAAACCCGCGAACCATAAGAGGACCCCCTTAAAAGTTAAGGGGTAGATATATCAGAGATACCCACTCGCGCCACGCCCATGTTGCTTGTCTGGGGTGACGTGGTGCGAAGTGGGTACCCGTGATTCGGGCTTAGAAGTTCTTCTTCACCAGCTTGGCGGTAACGGAATTACCCTGCAGATCCCTGATGTAGTAAGTGACCATGCCGACGCCACGACAGTAGTCGGTGTAAGTCGTTTGTGCGCCCGTCAGCAACGTCGAGCGCCAACAATCGGAGAAGGAGCCTGCGGGCGTAGAAACGCTGCCCAGCTTCTTCCATTGGTATCGGTTGGTGGCGATATTGAAGGTGCCGCCATCGACCGGCGTATCGAGGATTTGGTATTTCTGGCCCATGGCGTGGCTCCACACCTTGTTCCCCTGGCTCGACATCTGACTCTTCACCGGCGTCGTGCCGCATAGGATGCCTTCGGTAGTGAACAGCCTTTCACCGCCCTTAGTCTCTACTCCGATGACCTTGCTTGATCGCAGCTTGTCGCCAGGAATCGGACACCAGTTGATGGCACCTTCGCCGGATAGCTCGTAGGTCCACTCGTTGCCGACGGCGAGTGGCATCAAGGTGTCGCCGCCCTTAGCGCCGACACCGGGTCCGTCTTTGCCTCCACCCACCCCCGCCGTGCCGGGCTTAACCGTGTTTTTGCCGCAGCCCGCGGCGACCAAAAGCGCTAAGGCGAGAAATACGTTCTTCATTAGCATGCCTTTCCAATAGAAAATCAGTTGTGGAAGGGCTGTTCTTACGAGACCCCGATCGGGTTGTCTCGTGCTGCGGAGAGAAAATACGAATTACCGTTTGCGGGAGGCAAATAAAAAAGCGGAGAAGGAACTAATCCTTCTCCGCCAAGCATTACCTGAGAAATTGGGACGAGTCGGAACGGCTTAGAACATCGAGGAGCCGAATCCAAAACTAAGACTCAACGCGAAACTACCGCGGCCTTGGTTTTGGCCACCGCCGCAGCCCTGATTTCCGCGGTAACCGCGGTGACGACGAGCCCAACGACTGCGCTGTCCGCCGCAAACCGGGCGCGGTGGCTGTCCGCCGCATCCGCCACCAAACTGCTGACCACCGTGATCACCGTAGCCACCGCCGTAACCACCACCCATTGGCATGCCGTAAGGCTGCTGTTGGGGGAAGGGCATCTGGCCTCCGCCGTACTGGCCCCCCATCGGATAGCCCTGCTGGGGCATTCCCTGGCTGTAGATCGGCTGTTGGTAGCCTTGACCCATTCCGCCACCGTAGGGCATTTGCGAGAGCTCGGCCATCGCCGGAACCGCGCTGAACAGCACAAAAGCGAATACAAATCGAATCGACATAAAGCCTCCTAGGGCTCGTCACCGCGAATCTCGTGGCGGACCCCATTTGTGGCGTCACCCAGGCAGTGTGCGATTAGGGTGCCGTTACCAGCCGAAACATTTGGGCGCTAAACCCTCGTACAAATTTTAATATTCGTCGAAAAGACCGCAGAACGCGTAGCGATGACCAATGCTTGGTCGCTCGGGAAGCCGAGTAACTAAGCGAGAATACGGGGTATAGGGTCTGGAGGTACGGCCTACCTTTTTCGGCCGTTCGGCAACCAGCGGAGCCTAAAACAGGCCCTTTGACCGTCGGGATTGATGCCGTTAGTGTTCGACCAAACCAGGGGGACATCATGCGCGCCGCGCTCATCGTACTTACACTTTTCGCCATCACTCAATTTGCTAACGCCGCCGGAAATCGGATCGATTGCTTCGACGTCGTGAAGGGCGATGGCGTCACGGTCGAAACCAAGCTGACGTTCGATTCGAAAGTGCCTGCGTTGAACCATTCGATTAAGCTGGAGTTCAAAGGAAATCCGCCGCTCAGCACCGAGACGGTGTTTCTTTCGACTAGCAACGTTTGTGGCCTTTCGCTCGACTTCACGAAGCAGTGTAAGGCGATTGAGAAGTTTGACCCCAAATTTGGTTACGCCTACACCTTCTCCTGTGGCAACGATGTGAAGAGGGCCGAACTGTATTGCGACGAGGGTTGCATGACCTCCGCCGGTAGCGGCGCCACGTTCCGTTGCGAAGGCCCCAAGGTCGACAAGAAGTTGTCGGGCGGCGGTTTGCCGTTCAGCGGCTGCAAATTCACAAAGGCGAATTAGACCGCAATACCGGGCTGTAGGATCGATGTTGACTTCACTTTACGCAGGTCTACTGGCGGTACTCTATTTCAAACTATCCCTAGATACGATCAAGGCGCGTCGCCGGAATAAAATCTCGCTTGGCGTGGGCGCGAATAACGAAATCGTCGCAATTGTAAGTGCCCACCATAACTTTGCCTCTTACGTGCCGTTATTACTCCTGCTTACTTTTTTCGCGGAGTCCTCGGGTCAAGTTTCCAATGCCGTTCTCCACGGGCTCGCCGCCGCCTTCACCCTAGGACGCGCGCTTCACTACGTCGCTTTCGCCCGCCCCAAGATGGATTTTAAATTGAGGGTGGTGGGTATGCACCTCACTTTATGGCCGTTGGTCATCCTGGCCGGATTGAACCTCTACGGATTCTTTGCGCGCGGGTAGCCAATACGGTTGAACGCCGCATGGGAACTTTTTCAATTTCAGATATAATTAACCTTACCCTTACGTAGGCTAAGAAAGTTAGTCTTTGGGATTCGGAACGCGGCGTATTATCCGGCCTTTCGCCGGGTCTGCCCCCGGGGTTAGTTTGTTGTGAAAGGCAAAGAACCGTGGCGAGTGGTAAATCCGAAACCCCGTTTTTTAGTTTGTTGAAACCTCTCTTTGCGGTTTTCCCAGTGGCAGTCGCCGTTATTGAAAAAGACGGACAAAATTGGGTGGCCAACCCAGCCTTCGAGGCTCATTTCGGAAGCCGCTCGGGAAATACCCTGTTCACGCTAGACGGTGGGGGGGGGGCGGGATTGAACAGCACGGACCTTTTGGCCTCTGCCCGTGAAGGCCGCGCCGTAACGATAGCTAAGTTGCGCACCAAACGGTTTCCACAAAATGACAAGGTAGGCACCTTTTTATCCGTGGTGGGACCGTCTAAGGAAGTAGAAGGTTTCCTCTTCATTCTTTCCGGGGAAGAGAATGGGCTAACCCCGGATGAGCAAACGGTGCGCTGGACGAATTTAAACGATCTAGTCGAATTGGCGGGGAAGTTAGCTCACGACCTCAATAATCATTTGAACATCATGATGGGATATGGCGAACGGGCCGCCCGCGAGACCTGCTCTCCAGAAGACAGACAGAAGGCGTTTTCCCGTATCCACGAGGCAGGATCGGCTGCCGCCGAGCAAAACCACAAATTTTTAGCCAAATACCGGGAACACAAAGCATGAAAAAAGCCGCGGCTCAAACCACCAGTGTGCGACCCCGTGTCCTCGTTATTGATGACGAAATGGCAATGTGTGAAATTTTTCGACTCGAGCTTGAAGGTTGTGTTGTGATTACCGTCAACGAGGGGGCGGCGGCCCTTAAAATCCTCAATGATCCCGCGCGCGATTTTGAGATGGTTTTTTGCGATATCAATTTAGCGAGTATGACGGGCGTGGATGTATATAACTCAGTGCGATCCCGTACTCCCGGGAAAGAGCGGAACTTTGTTTTTATCACCGGCGGCGTGCGCTCTAAAAAAATTCAGGAGTTTCTAGATGCCGCAGGCAGTCCCACGATCAGTAAGCCAATCAACTTCGAAATGGTTAGACAGTTGGTCACCAGCAAGCTGTCTACGAAGTAAGGGTTCCGTTTTTCTCAGGTAATTCGAGATTTATTCCGATTAGTGACCGCCTGGATTCCTGTTAGGGAAGGGGTCGTCATGCCGTCAACTAAGAGTGAAAAAACTGAGTCCCAGCGTCTAGCTGCCCTCGCGGCGTATCAGGTGCTGGACACGCTTCCGGAACAATCATTTGACGACATTACCATGCTGGCCTCGCAAATCTGCGAAACTCCGATCGCAATGGTAGCCTTTGTTGACGAGACCAGGGTTTGGGCCAAATCGGTAAGAGGTATGGAAAACAAACAGGTTCCGCGGCAGCATAGCTTCTGCCACCACGTCATCAAGGAAAATGAGTTCTTCGTTGTCGAGAACGCGATGACCGACAACCGCGTTAAAGGCAACCCTACGGTAACCGGAGCGCCTCATCTGCGTTTTTGCGCGGCGGCTCCGCTAACGACTCCGGAAGGCTACAATATCGGTGCGCTTTGCGTGCTCGATCGTCAGCCGAAAAAAATCAATTCCGGTCAGATCTCCTGCCTTCAAGCACTGGCTAGAAAAGTAGTCACTGAACTTGAACGAAAAATGGCTTTTAATGAATTAAACAAGGCTAAAAAGTCCTTGGACGAAGCGCAGATTCTCTCCAACTCGGGGAGTTGGGAGTGGGATTTTTTTTCCGACAAAATCAGCTGGAGCGCAGGAGAGTACCTGCTCTTTCGACGCGATCTTTCTTTTCCCTTGTCGTCCGACACCTACTTTAGCCACTTTTCACCGAAGCAAGCCGAAAAGGTCCGCGCCGCTATCGCAAATGCAATGCATGGTGATGGCCGCTATTTTGTGGAGGTCGACATAACCCGGGGGGACGGAGTGAGTCGGACGATTCGTGATACCGGCCACCTTGAGTTTGTCGAAAAGGGAAAGCCCAAACGAATGTTTGGGTTTACACAAGACATTACCGAAAGCAGGGCAGTGGCCGAGGAGCTGGTTGCGAGCCGGCAGCTGATTGCTCAAACCCTTAAAACTCTTCCGGTGATGGTTTTTGCCAAAGACGTTAAAAATGATTTTCGATTTACCATCTGGAACGATACGGCGGAAAAGATTCTCGGCCTAAAGGCCAGCGAGTGTCTTGGTAAAAGCGATTATGAACTCTTCCCTAAGGCCCAGGCAGATTTTTTTAGAGCTCGGGATCTTGATACGATAAAAAAAGCGGGCGTTTTGGAAACCGATGAGGAGTTTGTCGATACTCCTAGCGGGCGGGTAACGCTACGAACAAAAAAGGTGGTCTTACATAACTCCCGGCGCGAACCGACCTACTTACTGGGTGTTTCCGAAGACATCAGCAAAGCCAAAGAAGCTGAGCGAGTGATTAAGGAACAACAGGCTAAACTGCTTAGCTCGGGCAAACTCTCGGCTCTCGGCGAGATGGCGGGGGGGATCGCCCACGAGATCAACAGTCCGCTCGCCATTATCAATGGTAAGGCCGAGCTCCTTAAAAAAGAGGCGCGCGAGGGAAAGTTTGAGAAGGAGCGCTTCGTAAATGAACTAGGCAAAATCGAGTTCACCGTCGAGCGTATTGCAAAGATCATTCGCGGGCTGCGCTCTTTTTCGAGAAATTCTGAATTCGATCCCTTGACCCCGACAAGTTTGGAAAACATCATCACCGACACCCTAGAGTTATGTCGGGAAAGACTAAGGGGTCTGGGTATCGAACTTCGGCTTTCCCCTACAGCCGCGATTGAGATTAGCTGTCGCGCGCCCCAGATTTCACAAATTTTAATGAACCTAGTAAATAATGCGTCCGATGCGATCGAAGCTTTAGATGAGAAGTGGATCGAAATAAAGGTGGAATGCTCCGCGGACAAGGCGCTCATTTTTGTTACGGACAGCGGAAACGGTATTCCTTCGGAAATTGCGGAACAAATGATGGTTCCCTTTTTTACAACGAAAGACGTTGGAAAGGGCACCGGTCTTGGTCTTAGTATCTCCAAAGGGCTTGCGGAAGATAATGGGGGTTCACTTCACTATGCGGAGAAACATCCGCACACTTGCTTCGTCGTCGAGATTCCTCTTTACCTTGGGTCCTCTCAATTAAAGGCTGCATAAGCATGTTGAAGGGTAAATCAATTTTAATAGTCGATGATGAAGAGATGTTAAGAGAGATTCTGATCGACGTCTTTCGCTCAGAGGGGGCTACGGTGTCCGAAGCGGCCAACGGAAGCTTGGCGTTGGATATCGTGCAAAACGGAAACTTTGATGCGGTAATCACTGACGTGAGGATGCCGGGCGGGAACGGGGTCGATCTCATTAAGAAAATGAATGAGTTTTTCAAAGGCATTAAAAAGCCGCTTGTCTTTTTGTGCTCGGGTTTTAACGATGTGTCCCAAAAAGATTTGAATGACCTTGGAATCACTGGGGCGTTCATAAAGCCATACAGCCCTGAACAACTAATGAAAAATGTAGATTCCCACCTAGCGGAAGTCGTGAAAAAGGCGATATAAACTGGGGTATTTCCCGGCCGATGTGACCGGCACGCTTTCGTTCTTCATCGCCCGCCTTCAAGCCGCTCTCGGGAGCCCGCCTCCCCAGTTTCTCGACTTTCCAAGAGCAAATCTTCGCTTGCTCACAAATCTTTTGGTAGCGAATATCCGTTTGGAGGGGCGCTTAAGGACCAGCTCACCATCCACTTCCAAACACTCAACGCTTTCCGGCTGAGTCGGGAACTTCGAATGAGGCTCAATCAGTTCTTCAAGAATTCCAAAGTACCAACCGAGGAGAAACAGGCAGCGTAATCATTCCCA
>JAYUBV010000117.1:0-7827 GCA_043740655.1 Pseudomonadota bacterium
GCCCTGTCCGGGGGTACACTATATAGATGAGGCAATTGCTCATAATTTCATTAGCCTTCCTCTCGTTTTCGGCCAGAGCGGCCGAATCCGACGCCAAAGTATTTCAACCCTTCGACGACGAGTATCGTCTGCGAAGGAATTTCTCGCGTTTTCAGATTGCGCTGAACGGCTACCGGCAATTTGTTTCCGAAATGCCGGATTCCGTAGAGGCCAACTGGCGTCTGGCCATGGCGTGCACCTATTTAGGATTGCGGGTGGAAAAGGATGATGACCGGATTAAAGCCGCGTTCAACGAAGGGCGCGAAGCCGCGTTAAAGGCATTAGAAAAAGATCCCGATTGCGTGCCCTGCCATTTCTGGCGCGCGGTGAATCAAGTTTTATATGCCAACCGCGTTGGCATTTTAAAAGTGCTCTTTTCGGTAAAAGAGGTTCGCGGCCATTTCCGGTTTGTGGCGGAAAAAGATCCGGGATTTCTTTCCGGCGGCGCCCTCCGTTTTCTTGCAATCATCGATTGGAAGTTGCCCGGAGTTTTGGGCGGGGACGCCGATCGCGCGAAAGAAAACTTTGAGCGCTCATTGAAGTACGGCGCCACCGAGCCCATGAACTACGAGTACTACCACGACTTCCTAGTCGATACCGCCGAAGAGGCCGAGGCCGATGCGTTGCTCAAGCGAGTCGCGTCGCTTCCGGAGCCGGACCTCGAAATGATCGAGTCGCACGACTCGTGGGGCAAGATGACCGCGCTGGCCAAGAGCTCGGGCCACGGTCCGTTCGTCACTGCTTCGAGCCGCTAGTTACCGCCGCGGCGTCGTTACCCAGTGCTCTTCAGGCCACGGTGGCGTCGAGGGTTTTTCCGAAAACCTTTTCGAAAAACGGCTTGCGTTGCTGCAAACGCATCAAGGACAGTTCGGCACTTTTACTCCTGGGGACGCGCAGGATGAGTTGGCGCGGCAGAATGCGCGCCCGTAGCCCCGCGGGCACGATGCCGTCCTTGGGGTGAAGCGCGTCGGCAATCTGAAAGAGCGCCAGTATCTTGGGGAAGATGAGTTTGGCCGGAGGGGACAGGGCCATCAAATTCGCCGGGTTTACCTTCTTCTCGTACTTGTGCAGGCAAAGCTGGGCGACGAACTCCACTTCCCATCCTTCGTAGAGCGGGAGGTCGGCATGACGCACGATGTACGCCGTGTGCCGTTCAGTCTCCAGCGGTGAAATGACCTTACCGGCGTTACGGTAGAGCAGAGCCAGCTTTAAATAGGTGAGCCAGCGATCGGGCAAACGGTGCACGGGCTGCAGCTGGAAAAAAAGGCGTTCCCCTAAATGCACGAGTGACTTCAACTCCCTCACGTCGTCGCCCAGGCGCGCGGCCTGTCGAAACAGCGGATCCAGATCGACTTCGGTGGGGCGTTGGTGCTCAAGCTCCAAGCGCTGAATTTCCCGCGCAAAGATACCGTCGCGCAGAGAGTAGTCGGTGGACATCGCCACGTCGACGTCGAGCGCCTTCAAACATTCTTCGAACACGAGCGAGCCCGCCAGAATCAGATCGCTGCGGCGCGGTTCCATACCGGGCAGGGCCAGTAGCTCAGCCTGGGTCATGCTCGCCATCTTCTTGGTTAGCTTCTTTAAACCGTCGAGCTGGATCTGTTCGCTGCCGGTCATTCGCTTGAAGATGCGTGACAGCGCGCGCACCGTACCGCTCGATCCGCAGACCAGGGTTAGCCCCATGTCGAAGTGCGCCTTTTCGGGTTCGAGCAAACGGCGGATCTCTTTTTTGGCGTCGCGCATGGGATTGCGCCGCCGGTCCACTCTAGGTGGCGTGGACTTGAGGTAGACCTGTTGCATGCGGGCCGCCCCCAGCGGAAAACTTTTGCTGTAGATAACCTTTCGGTCGCGGCAGAGTGAAATCTCCATGCTGCCGCCGCCGATATCGACGAAAGCAAAGTTCCCCTTGAGACCGCGCTCGTTGGCCAAAATGCCGCGGGCGATGAGGCGTGCCTCTTCCTGGCCAGAGATCACTTCAATGTTAATCCCAAACTTTTTCTTGGCGGGGATGAGCAGACGATCTCGATCCCGAGCCTCGCGTAACGCGCTCGTACCAAACGCCACCCACTTGTGAACTTTCAGCTCGGTGGCGGTCTTTTTAAAATTGCCCAATGCCTGAAGGGTACGGCGGATGGCCTGTGAGTCGAGTCGGCCGGTCTGGAAAAGTCTCTCGCCCAGTCGCACCATTAATTTTTCGCGGTGAATGAGACGCGGTGCGCTTTTATCGGCGACTTCGTGGATGTCGAAACGGACGGAATTAGTCCCCAAATCCAAAATCGCGAGACGGGTCGCGCTTCGGCTTTCTCCAGTGGTTCGCATCGGGTTATCCGGATTCCCCTTGGGGGATGGAAAAAACTAGAAGCTAACTCTCTGCCCCTTAACTTCATAGCATTTATTTGGTGCAATATCTTTGAGGTTAAGCGATTTAAGCTTAACCAAATCCCAATCGAATACTTAAAGACGACCGGCACTCCATGAAGCTACGATGGACATCAATGAGAGAAACATCCCGGCCTCTAAGGACGATTCTCGGTCAATACGCCAACTACGTTCGCTCCGCCGTGCCTTTGCGAACGTTTCTTCCCAAGGTGACGCTGTCGATCACTAAGGGAGACTTCCTCATCCGCACCGCGGAGAACTGGAAGGACGTCGAAAGCGTGCTCAAACTGCGCTACGAAGTCTTTCTGCGTGAAGGGCTAAATCTCAATTTCCCTCTAGGAATGGACGTGGATCGCTGGGATCCCCTGGCGGATCACCTGATGGTGATCGATACCCGGAACGGGCAGCTCATCGGGACGTACCGCCTCATCTCCTCAAGCTTCTCCAATGATTTTTATTCGCAGAGCGAATTTGAGCTGGCGCCCTTTCTAACCACGCTCGGTGGAAAGCTGGAGCTATCGCGGGCCTGCATCAAGGCCAGTTACCGCAGCACCGCCGCGATTAGTTTGCTGTGGCGGGGAATCGCCGCTTATGCGAACGCTGTTGGGGCGCGTTATCTTTTCGGCTGCGCGAGCATCAAGACAATGGATCGCCACGTGGCCGACGATCTGATCGGGTACTTCCGTAAAGAAGGGATGTTCGAAACCAAGGAAGGGGTCACCCCCCATCCGAACTTCCGGATGCCCGCCGCATCTAGCCCCAGGGATCCGAACGCGCCGCCCCTGTCCGTGCGCGAAGCCATCCCACCACTGCTGGGAAGCTACCTGCGCGCCGGGGCCAAAGTGTTGTGCGAACCGGCGCTCGATCGTTCCTTCAAGTGCCTGGACTTTTTAACGGTCCTCGATTTCGCCAACATCAACGCGGCTTTCGAGCGACGCTATCTTTCAGCCTAAAGCACGGCGATAATGGGGAAATGCACCTTTTGCGTTTCGACCCCGCCTTGAAACGGGAAGGGATCTTCTCCCGCCTTCCCGAGATGTACGAGCTAGAGATGCTCTTGGAAAAAGCGGCCAAGCTTGGCCGCGTGGAAAAACTCACGACCGTAACGATCGGCAATCTCAATTTCCCCCTCTATTGCATTTCGTTCGGCGTGATCGACGATACCGCGCCGATCGTGGCCCTATTCGGCGGCGTGCACGGCCTGGAACGTATCGGCACCCACGTGCTGCTCTCGTATTTGAAGACGACCATTGAGCTACTCGAATGGGACGTCACCTTTCAGAAGAGTTTGGAAAACTGCCGCCTGGTCTTCGTGCCGCTGGTCAATCCGGCGGGCATGTTTTTGCAGCGTCGTTCGAACGCCAACGGCGTGGACCTAATGCGAAACTCGCCGACGCACGCGGAAAAATTGTCGAAACTTTTTATCGCGGGCGGCCACCGAATATCGCCGATGCTGCCGTGGTTCCAGGGCAAAGAAGGCGCACCGATGGAGCCCGAGGCGCAGGCGGTTTGCGATTTCGTACGCAAGCACGTTTACAAAGCCAAGACCGCGGTCACGCTCGATGTGCACAGTGGCTTTGGGGCCGTCGATAGATTGTGGTTTCCGTATGCGCGTACCAAACGGCCGTTTCATTCCGTGGCCGAAGTGTTTGGCCTGAAGGTGTTGCTCGACCGCACTTACCCCAATCACATTTACCGGATCGAACCGCAGTCGCGGCAGTACCGTGCCCACGGCGATTTGTGGGACTTCCTCTACGACGAGCACCGCAAGATTGAAAAGTCGGAAGGGGCGGGCAACGAAAACCTTTTTCTCCCGCTGTCGTTAGAGCTCGGATCTTGGAACTGGATGAAGAAAAATTTGCGGCAGGTCTTCTCGCTGATGGGGGCGTTCAACCCGCTGGCGCCGCACCGGTTGAGCCGCACGCTTCGCCGCCACATCCTTTTCTTCGAGTTCCTGCAACGCGCGATCGTCGCCCCCGATCAGTGGGCGGTCATCTCTAAGGAGGACCGCGATCGTTACCGTCGCCGGGCCCTGGAGCTTTGGTATGGCTGAGAAGAAAGTGAAGCCTGGAAAGCGCCGTTGGCTCTTACTCCGCGGCCTCGCCCGCGAAGTACGCCACTGGGGCGAATTTCCCGCCCTGCTACAGAAAGCATTTCCTCGTGACGAAGTCGTTTGTCTGGATCTTCCGGGGGCGGGCGTTCATTTCGACGAACCGTGCCCGGTTCCCATTTCAAAAATGCGTGCCTCCTTGCGGGGCGAGTGGAGAGCTCTGGGCAAGTCCGGCGGTAACGACATCGTGCTGGGGCTTTCGCTCGGCGGGATGATCGCGCTCGACTGGGCGAGCTCCCATCCGAAAGATTTCGCGACGGTGATTACCGTCAACACCAGCTTAGCGAAACTCAGTCCGCCGTGGCATCGCCTGACGCCGTGGGCGCTGGCGCAGATGCTAAAGATTGCCAAGACGCGCGACCCGTTGGTGAAAGAGAAAAAAATCGCCGCCATGACGAACGCACGGAAACCTTCCGCCAAAGAGTTGAAGGAAAGGGCGAGCTTTTACGGCGATCAACCGATGTCGATTTCTAATACGTTGCGACAATTCATTTCGGCCGTAACCGTGCCCATGCCCAAGCTGAATGAAAAGAGCCACCTCATCGTGGTGCGATCGCTGGGGGACAAGCTCTGCCGTCCGGAGTGCTCCGAACGGCTAGCGCGCCATTTCCACGCCACACTCCAGACCCACCCGACCGGCGGCCACGACCTTCCGGTAGATGAGCCACGGTGGCTCGTCGAGCGGTTAAAAGAAAACGTGTAACCAACCGAAATAACAGCTTTTTAAGCTGTCCCCTCGATTTAACGCGATCCTAACGTTACCCTTCCTCCCACCCTGCTAAATCCAACGCTTCTTCAGTCTTTTAGCATTGAGCTTGGGGTTGCCCCGTGCCACCCCGATGGCCTTTTGTAATGGGCCTCTTTAAGGAGCAGTCATGAAAGCAGCGTTGTTCGGTTTGTTGATGGTTCTCTTCTCGGGCGCGGCAAGCGCCTCCACTTTGGTGAATGGCGCGGGCGCGACATTCCCGTACCCGCTCTACTCGAAATGGTTTTCGGAGTATCAGAAGGTGGACGCGGACGCGCAGTTCAATTACCAGTCAATCGGATCGGGCGGCGGCATTCGCCAGTTCTCCGAGAAGACGGTGGACTTTGGCGCGACCGACGCTCCAATGACCGCAGAGCAGCTCGCCAAGGCCACCGGCGTACTCCACATCCCCACGGTGATGGGCGCGGTAGTCGTCACGTACAACCTGCCGGGGGTGGATTCAGGCCTTAAGCTGAACGGTCCGCTTATCGCGGATATGTACTTGGGCAAGATCACCAAGTGGGACGACGCTAAAATCAAGGCGCTTAACCCGGGCAAGAAATTGGCCGGTGACATTCTCGTCGTTCGCCGGAGCGATGGCTCGGGCACGACCAACATCTTTACGGACTACCTCTCTAAGGTGAGCGAAGAGTTCAAAACCAAAGTCGGTACGGGAACCGCGGTGTCGTGGCCGGTTGGTTTGGGCGGAAAGGGTAACGAAGGCGTCGCCGGTTTTGTGAAGCAGACCCCGGGCAGCGTCGGTTACGTCGAGCTCATCTACGCAAAGAGCAACAACCTCCCGTACGCGACGATTCAAAACAAAGCCGGTCAGTTCGTAGAGCCAACGCTGGAAAGCGTAACCGCCGCGGCCGAAGGCGCGCTAAAGACGATGCCGGCAGATTACCGCGTGTCGATCACCAACGCCGAAGGCAAAAAAGCCTATCCGTTGTCGGCCTTCACCTACCTGCTGGTGTGGAAGACGATGCCGGACGCCAACAAGGGCGGCAAGCTGGTGAAGTTTTTGAAATGGGCGACCAAAGAGGGGCAGGACATGGCGGCGGCGTTGCATTATGCGCCACTTCCGAAGTCGCTGGCGAAGAAGGTCGAGGCGACGATCGGCACGATCGAAGTACCGAAGCTCAACTAGTACTCGTCAAGCAAAAGAAAATACCATGAGTTTGGGCTCTGGAATGCAAATCAGTTGGGAAGCCGAGCGCACCTCTGTAAGATCGTGGCTCTCGTCCAGGATCAACGGAATGTTACTCGGCAACTCCAGGCAACCCGCGGATCTCCATAAAGGGGATCGTCGCTTTAGAATCCTCGTCACGCTCAGTGGCCTTTCGCTATTGGTGCTGCTGGCGTCGATCGGATCCTTTTTGTTAATGGGGTCGCTGCCTTCGATCCAGGAGTTTGGGTTTTCATTCCTGTGGACCTCCACCTGGGATCCCATCCACGAAATTTTCGGCGCCATGCCGATGATCTACGGGACGGTCATGTCGTCGATTCTCGCGATGATGATGGCGGTTCCGGTCAGCGTGGGGGTCGCGCTCTTCTTGAACGAGTTAGCGCCGCGTTGGCTGGGGAAACTAGCCGGATTTCTCGTCGAGATGCTGGCGGCGATTCCGAGCGTAGTCTACGGTCTTTGGGGCATCTTCGTGCTGGCGCCGATCATTCGCACGAGCGTACAGCCGTGGCTGAAAGAGCATTTCGGTTTCGTGCCACTCTTCCAAGGTCCCGCGTACGGCGTGGGTCTGATGACTGCCGGAATTATTTTGGCGATTATGGTGACACCCACTATATCGTCGCTGGCCCGCGAAGTGTTTCGTGCCATCCCCCGATCGCAGCGGGAAGCGGCCCTGGCGCTAGGCGCCACGCGCTGGGAGACGATGGTGATCGCGGTGCTGCGATCGTCCAAGCCGGGTCTGTTCGGTGCCTCTTTATTGGGGCTCGGCCGTGCGGTCGGCGAAACGATGGCGGTCACCATGGTGATCGGGAACCGCTCGGAAATCTCCGCGTCCCTTTTCGCCCCCGGCCAGACGATGGCCAGCGTGCTCGCTAACGAATACGCGGAGGCGTCGAGCAACATTCATCTGGCCGCACTCATCGAAGTGGGGCTGGTACTCTTCGCGGTGACCTTCGTGATGAACGGTCTGGCGCGTCTGATGCTGCACGGCTTCGGACCTAAGAAGGTTCGAGGATGAAGACGGGTTCGCTGCACCGTTATCTGTCACAAGGGTACCGCCGCCGTAAGGCGAAGGATTTTTTCATGCGCTTCGTGTTGGCGTGCATGGTGGCACTGGCGGTGTTGCCGCTGGGTAGCGTCTTGAGCTACGTGATCCAAAAGGGAGCCCCGTCGCTAAGCTTAGCCTTCTTTACCCAGTTGCCCAGACCAGTGGGTGAACTCGGCGGGGGCATGGCCAACGCCTTAGTCGGCACGCTCATCCTCGTCGGAATGGCGTCGGCGATCGGTATCCTCTGGGGCGGCTTCATCGGTATTTACCTTTCGGAATTCGGTAAGGGAAAACTCGGTGCGACCATTCGATTCGCGACGGAT
>JAYUBV010000118.1:0-2346 GCA_043740655.1 Pseudomonadota bacterium
TTCGATCAGGCCAAGAAGAAGCTAATGGAAAAGACCAAAGGTAACTACCCGGCTCCGCTCAAGGCGTTGGAAGTGATAAAGCAAACCTACGGCGGAAATCTTGAAGCCGGCCTTAAGATCGAAGCCAAGGCGTTCGCTGAGCTAGTCGTCACCGAAGAGTCGAAGTCCCTCATCCATGTCTATTACCTCAACGAGAAGGTGAAGAAGGACAAGGGGACCGCGGCCAATACCAAGGGCATAGAGGTGAAACACACGGCGGTAGTCGGCGCCGGAGTCATGGGCGGCGGAATCGCGCAGCTCTTCTCCGCCAAGGGCACGCGCGTCCGCATGAAGGACATGCAGTGGGATGCGGTCGCCAAAGGGTTTCAGGCCGCGTACAAAATTTTCAAAAAGCAGGTAGATCGCCGCAAGATCAAGGCGAGCGAGCTTGATAACTCCATGGCGCGCATCGAAGGCACGCTGGACTACACGGGCTTTGGGAATCTTGACCTCGTGGTGGAGGCAGTAGTCGAAGATCTTAACATCAAGAAGACGGTGTTTAAGGACCTAGAGCTTAAGTGCGGGAAGCATACGATTCTGGCGACGAACACGTCGAGCCTCTCGGTCACGGAGCTAGCGTCGGCGGTGACCGACCCTTCGCGAGTCGTCGGCATGCATTTTTTTAACCCCGTCGAAAAGATGCCGCTGGTGGAAGTCATTCGCGGCAAGCTGACGTCGGACGAAGCGGTGGCCACGGTGTTTCAGTACGCCAAGAAGTTAGGCAAAACGCCGATCGTAACCGGTGACGCGCCGGGGTTCGTCGTGAACCGTATCTTGGGACCCTACATGAACGAGGCCATCTTCCTGATCCTGGAAGGGGCGGGGGCGGAGCGGATCGATCGCGTGCTGGAGAAGTTCGGCATGCCGATGGGGCCGGTCACGCTGCTAGACGAAGTCGGTCTCGACGTGGCGGCAAAGGTTTCGAAGGTGCTCTACGGCGCATTCGGTGAGCGGATGAAGTCGCCTACCTTGCTCGATGGCATCAAGGAAGAGAAGCGTTTCGGTAAGAAGGTCGGCCGGGGCATCTACCTTTACGAAGACGGCGGCAAGAAAAAGACGCTCGACTCTGAGTTTTTGGCCAAGGCCGGCGTGAAGGATGGCTCGGCCAACATCACCGACGAAGAGATTCAGAAACGGCTCATTTACCTGATGGTGAACGAGGCGGCCCGCGTGTGGGAAGAGGGTTTGGTCCGTACCGTTGGCGACATCGATGTCGGCATGATTTTCGGTACCGGCTTTGCTCCGTTCCGCGGCGGTTTGTTGCGGTACGCGGACACCGTGGGGGCCGATCATATTGTGTCGGACCTAGAGCTTTTCGCCCGCAAATACGGGCCGCGGTTCCAGCCGGCTCAGTTCCTTCAACAGCTGGCCGTCAACGGTAAGAAGTTTTACGGGTCAGAAGATAAGTAAGGCCGATTTGATCTTATGGCCGGGTGCGTATAGAAGCCATCACTCGAGTCATTTTTTTTGGGGGGGGAACAACGGCTAGCCAGGGGTGGTGGCCGCAAAATAGGCAGGTAGCAGGTGGTACGAGTACAAGTTCGTTGGAATCGAGCCTGGTGGGCCCTCGTGGTGCCCTGGTGCCTACTCAGCGGCCAAGCCAAGGGGCTACCCAGCCTCGAGGAGTACCAAAAGCAGCTACAGCGCCAGATGCGCAAAACCCAAAAGCCCCGCACTCCGGCCGAAAACCCAAGCCGTTTCGATTACCTACTGGTGGGCGGGATCGTTGCCGACTATCTCCATTACGCCGGCTACTTCGGCGAGTTTCAGCGGGAACTTCGCGCGGAAGGCATTCCCCAGGGCCAAATACATGCCTTCTTTCCCCCGTCGCAGCAGTCGGTGGAGCACAACACGGAAAATGCGATCCCCCAGATGTGGGCGAAGCTCCTCACCAGGAGCTCTCGGCCGATTGTCATCATTGCGCACAGTAAAGGGGCGGTAGAGATGGTGAATTTCTTAGTTCAGCATCCCGAGCTGCAAGATCGTGTGGAAGCCATTCACTGCGTTCAGGGGGCCTTCGGCGGCAGTGAGCTGGCTGACTTCCTAATGAAGGAATACGACCAGCCGGGCCGGCCGGATCGCTGGTGGCCGCGCACCGGCATGCGGATTCTCCGCGTTCTCGATCGCATGCTGCACGGCCATTTCGCGGGAGTCGAGTCCCTCACCACCGCGCGGGCGCGAGAACGGGTAATGGGCTGGTATGGCCAAAACGCGGACGGATTAAGAAAGCTGATTCCGAAATTGATCTTTACCACCACGAGCGCGGAGCCCCGGAAGATGGACCTCCGTTTGCGCATCGGCGGCAGC
>JAYUBV010000119.1:0-7814 GCA_043740655.1 Pseudomonadota bacterium
GTTTAGCCTTCGGGTCCTTTTCCTCTAGACAGTCCCGCATAAAGCCGACGACGCTGGCAATGTCCCCCGAATCCTCGAGTTTTACCGCGAGCTGCCCCAGGGCGCGAGCAAAGTCGGTGAGGTAAAGCGCGTCCTGCGCTTTGTAGAAGCGAAACCGTTCGGCGCTTAAGCTGCCCGCCGCAAGTTCCACGTTAAAGGGATGATTTCGGATGCGGGCGTAAATGGGGGCAGCGGCCCTCCACGCTTTATCTGAAAAATTTTCCGCGAAGAGGTGGGAACAAAAAGAGAGGTAAAGAAGCAAGGCTAGTTTCATAGTTCACGCCTAAGTTGCCAGTGGTGATCGAGCGGGCCGTGGCCGCCGCCAATTTTTCGTTTGGCTCCGCCGCGTAGCGCGCCTTGCAGATAGTCCCGCGCGTGATCCACCGCCGAAGCGAGCTCGCGTCCCCGCGCTAACTCCACGGCGATAGCCGCCGATAAAGTGCAGCCGGTGCCGTGGGTGTTGGCGGTAGCGAGTCGCGCAGACTGCCAAAAACGCGCCGGGCCATTTCTCGAGGATAGAATGTCGGTGATTACGTCGGCTTCGAGATGGCCTCCCTTAAGCAACACGGCCGGACAAATCTCCAGAAGGTCGCGAGAGGCCGTTTCCATTTCGAATTCGGCTATCGGGCGGCCGAGCAACGCACTGGCTTCCGGCAGATTGGGCGTAAGTAGCGTCACGAGCGGGGCCAGCTCTTTTCGAAGGGCGTCGATGGCGCTGTCTTCAAGCAGCCTCGCCCCTCCCTTAGCCACCATCACCGGATCGAGCACCACATATTTGAAAGCGTGATCGCGAATCGCGGAGGCGACGGTACGAACCAGATCGGCAGAGTAGAGCATGCCGATCTTCACGGCGTCCACGCCAATGTCGCTCGCCACAGCTTCGATCTGCGCCCGCACGTGTGGCAACGGCACGGGATGGACGTCGCTAACGCCCAGAGTGTTCTGCGCGGTCAGGGCGGTGATCGCCGTCATTCCGAAACCGCCCAGCGCCTCGAACGTTTTGAGATCGGCCTGGATGCCGGCACCCCCGCCGGAGTCGGAGCCGGCGATCGTGAGCAGGCGGAGCGGCCTCCTCTGCAGCGCACGGACTAATTCCTTCGCGGCGGCCCCGGGATCGGCGTGGGTAAAGATCGCCGAGACGACCGCGATTCCGTCCGCCCCCGCGTCCATCACGCCGGCCGCATTTCCCGCGTGAATTCCACCGATCCCGACTATGGGAAGTTTAGTGCGGCGACGGAGGAAAGAGATGCCCTCGAGCCCCAGCGGCACGCCGACATCGGACTTCGTCGCGGTGGTGAAGACCGGACTGATCGCGAGGTAGTCCGCCCCGGACGCCAAAATACGGTCGATATCCGTTAAGGATTCCACGGATAGACCCAGGATCGCGCCCGGGGGAAGAATTGCCCGCGCCCGTTTGGGATCAACGTCGCTTGGACCTAGGTGCACGCCGTCCGCCCCCGCGTCGACGACAAGCTCCGGGTAGTCGTTCAGGATAAGCGGAATGCCCAATGGGCGGAGCAAGGTGGACAGCCTCCTTCCCTTTTCTACGATTTCTCGCGGGGAGCCCATTTTCTCGCGCAGCTGCACCATCGTCACCCCGCCACGTGCCGCCAGGGCGACGACCTCCTCTACGGGCTTACCAAAACCAGAATCGGTTACGAGGTAGAGCAGCGGATTAAAATACCGGCTCACAACGCCACCACATCGTGAGCGTTCGCCAGCGCATCGAGAAAGCGGACCCGAAACGTACCGGGGCCAACACCGTCACGCGCGGCGTACTCACCACAGAGTCCCATCGTCGCCATCGCGTGCGTTGCCGCCCGAAACGGATCCGCGTTCACCGCGAGAAAGCCGGCTACGATCGCGGTGGCCGTGCAGCCCATCGCCGTCACCCTGACCATCATCGGATGGCCGTGCGCGATGGCCACCCGATCGCCACGGTACGCGACGAAGTCCACCGCGCCGCTCATCACCAGCACCGCGCGATGATCGCGCGACCAGTCCTGGATCATGTCGGCCTGGGCGGCTGAGTCCAATGTGCTGTCCACGCCGCGCGTGGTGCCCGTATGGCCGCGCAACGCCGTAAGCTCCGAGGCATTTCCGCGAATCGCCGTGAGGGCGGGATGGGCGGCGAAACGGCGAGCGGTTTCCGTACGCAGCGAAGTCGCTCCGGCCCCGACCGGATCGAGCACGGCGGGAATTTTTCCGTCCGCAAAATCCAGCGCTTTTTCCATATGCGCGATTTGCGCGGTGGTTAACGTGCCCAAATTCACCACCAGCGCCCGCGAAATTGCGATGAGGTCGGCGGTCTCTTCGGGTGCTGCCGACATGATCGGCGAAGCTCCCAAAGCCAGCAACGCATTGGCGTTCAGGTCCATCGCCACCAGGTTGGTCAGGCAAAAAACCACCGGACTCTGGGTTTGGATGAGGGAAAGGTCGTGAATGAGAGAAGAGCGGCTAAGCTCCATGTTTCCTCCGCGGGCATTATCCCGATCAGGTCTAAGGGTTGGACGACACCCGTCCTCTCAGCCGACTTTGGTAAGCCAGCACCCCTGCGTAAGTTGTAAGAACGTGCTTAATGACGTGGGGTTAGGACGTCAATGGAATCTAAAACCTGCCGGTTGCCCTGCTCAAAGGGCAATGCTATGACTCTTGGTCTTCGTGGGCTGGTAGCTCAGCTGGGAGAGCGCTGCGTTCGCAATGCAGAGGTCGTGGGTTCGATCCCCATCCGGTCCACCATTAAAAAAGGGTTACCCGAAAGGGTAGCCCTTTTTTATTTGTAGATGGTTGGGGATCGGTTCCGCGAGGATGTCGCCGCGTGGTCGAAGGCGCGCGAAGGGATGGCACGCGCTCTTTCCTTACGAGAGCCCGATCGTTACGTGAGTAATTGGTTAAAAGGCTGTCTAGAGCAGAGCGAGGATCTGTTCCGTTTGTCACCCGGACTTCGGGATTGTTATGGACCGATGAATCTGCTCTTAAAGCAGCGGGCCGCCCCACGCAAGTCCCTGCCGCCACTCCCCGAAGTCAAAGCGAACGAACAGGAATGGCAAGCGCTTGAACGCTATTATAAGGAGAATCAGGCGGTTTTGAATCTCCCCGAAGGTTTGCGCGGGCCTTCTTTTCTCAGTGCCGTCGATTCCGGCGATCTGGTTCGTGTGAGGAAGGAGCTCCTTAAGATCAACGCCGATCGTACGAAGGCAAAACTCCCGCCGCTCACCTACTCCGTCGGATTCAGCACCAACCCTCCCCTTCGGGGGCTCGCCACCAAAGAGGGGGCCTGGCGAATATTTCTCAACGAAAGCGCTCACGCCAGTAATGGCGAGACCGAAAAATTCGTCTCGGTGGTATTACCGCTCGATAAGAATGGAAAGCCGTTGAAGGAGGGCACCTTCCTCCGTTCGGGAATGTCCGTGGTGGCCTGTCCCAAATCAGGGCCTTGCAGTTTTTGGGACCATTTAGTCGGAAGCGATAAATGGGGGGCTCACGGCGATGGAACATTGAAACTTCGGGTGCATGACGCCCACTCCATGCTCAAAGCATTCGACTGCCTGAATTGTTACGATTCGGCGAGCCCGAACCCGATTCAGACCTCGCAAGACGCATCGCCGGACGATGCGAAATCTCTCGCCGAGATGAACAAAAAGATCGCGGCCATCGCTGAAAAAGTCAAAAAGCGGGAGGTCACCGAAGCCGAGGTTAGGTTTCCGCAGACGACCGATTTGCCCGATACCTTTCTGAAACGATGTTCTGATTTCAAGCCGCAAAACGAGAAGGCCTCGCTCTCCCGGTTGAGAGATGCGATGAAATGCGGGGAATGCCACGACGGATCTTCTTTGAAGAGCCCAAAGCTATCGATCTCTGCGACGGCCAGTTACGACAAGATCAAACACGGGGAAATGCCCTCTTCATCCCCGTCAGCTTTCGCGACTTTAGGTACCGCCGGTTTGGGTTCGGACCCCGCCAGCACGAAACCCTTGCTGTCCGACAAACGAGTAGCCTTCAGAATGGCGGGCGTCCACTCCACCTTGAAACCGCCCGACTCGCCCGTCCAGATTGGGCCGGTGGTCGCGGCTAGCGACATCAGCGGTAGCACGAAAAGCAGCCACATTTTTTGCATCGCCCTATCCTTCCTCACAGCTTCGAATACTCTCGTTCCAGCACCGGACACGCGTCCATCAGCTTCTTGTGGTTGTATATGCCGACCACGTCGTCGATTTGGCTGGCCTGCGGCTTATCCAGAGGGTCGGCGGCAAATCGAAAATCTAGCCAGCGCGCGTAGGTGAAGTACGGCGCGAGGTCCGGGATCTCCGTCAGCATGTCACGGACCATGCGGCTCATCACCAGATCCGTCAGCTCAATGACGCCGTCGATGCCGAGGTATCCGCCGGCCCCGCCCACGCCCCCGGTAATGTCCTTCGGTAGGCCGCAGTGAAAGAAGTACGGCCCCATTTTCGGATCGTCATTCACCAATAATTGCGTGGTGAAGTTCTTGTCCGACATACCGATGTTATGCAGCACGTACGCGTGCAGGTTCAGCACGTTGGGAGCGGCGAGCGGAGGCAACGGATCCGCGGCCCCTTTACCGTAAAGGCGCTCCAACTCTTTAGCGATATCGATCGTCGTCTTACAGTTGAGGCGGCTCATGGCGAAAAGGAAACGCGCCTTCGGGAAACTGCTTGCCGTACGAAGGCGTGCATTCAGCGCGTCGGCCTGGTGCGCGAAGGTCAGCGCCGCTAATCGGAAGTTAGGACGAAAGCGCAGCCGACCGCGCATTTGCGTTTCGTAAGGCGTGGCGACGGAACCGGGTAACGTTTTCAAAGCACGGTAGCGCCCGGCCTTCATCTGCTTCCCCACGAATGCCTGAAGCTGCGACAGCTCTTCCGTTTGCGGAAAATCGTCGAGCGAACCGAATGCCCCCGGCCACTCCGGATACCGTTCCCAGTTCGGTCGAACGCGGCTGCCGTGACACGCCACGCAGTTGGGCGGATTGGCGCCGGAGAACACGGGGTTTCCCTTCCCGCCCGCGTCCTCGGGAAACTGGATCGAACGGAATTCGAACTTTTTATTGGGACGAAATTGAATCAGCTCCAGCGCGTCGTACCCCTTCTGCGCGGAGTAGCCGTTCCAGGCCAAAATTAGGGTGCCGTCGTGGTTGAACGAAATCACGCGCGGGGCGGTGGGACTGGCGTCCTGCAAACTGCGCGATGCGCGCATCAACGTGTAGTTCGTATGGAATTCGGCCGGCAGCGCCTGGACCACCTGTTCGATACGCGTAAACTGCTTTTCTTCAATGAGCTGCTTTAGCGCTTCGTAATCGAAGGCTAACGCGGAATGACAGACCAACAAGGCAACCGCGCGAACGTAGTTCATAGCGTCCCAGTCTCCAGGCGGAATCGGGCATCCGCAAGCCCCGTCGAGTCAAAGTAGGAAACATTTCAATGGTCTACCGGATCAGGTAACCTTTTCCTTACTTCAAACGAATGAACTCTCAGAGCCCATTGCCTCCCCTCGCTCCGCCCATAACTTCGATGGAGAAGGAGTTGCGTGCGCTCATGGTGCGAACGCAACGTGGCGAGCAGGCCGCGTGCGAGCAGCTGCTTACGAAGGTAAGCCAGCTGTCCCGGAAGTACGTATCCGGCGCTTTGCAAAGGGTCGGCATCGCGCCGGAAGGGCGGGCCGAAGACATTGTGCAGGAGATTCTGTTGGCGGTTTATTCAAAACGCGGAACCTACGATTCTAAGCACTGCTTCCTGCCGTGGATGTACGCCATCGCGAAGTACAAGCTCGTCGACAATTTACGTACGACGAAGGGCCACCTCAGTCCGGTGGCGTTGGAATCCGCGCCGGAGATTTCCGTCGCCCCCGATTTTTCCGACGCCCTCGACGTCGACCTGCTACTCCAGGCATTGCCGGCGAAGCAACGGTTGCTCCTTGGGCTAGTGAAACTACAGGGCTTTACCGCCGCGGAGGCCGCGAAGAAAACCGGCACCACGGAGTCCAGCGTGAAGGTCTCCGTACACCGGGCGCTGAAACGGCTGAAGGATATGTTCAATTGAAGACCGACGCCCTCATTCAAAAACTTTCGGGAGAGCTGACCGCCGCGCGGCCGCTCACGCCGACCCGTACCGCCGGGCTGACCTTCTCCCTGTGCCTCGCTATTTTGCTTGGACAACTTTTGCTGCGGACGTTGCGCCCCGACGTGGACCGAGTTCTGTTGTCGCCAACGTTTCTGCTCTTCACGGGCGGGCTTTTGCTCGGCGCGGTTTGCCTGGCGATGGCGCTAGGGGTTGCTTCGGTTCCCGGCCGCAACGATGACACCCGGTTTTATAGCCTGGCGATCGTCCCGTTCCTCTTTAGCCTCGTCACCCTTTTCTGCTTCCCGCTGTCTCCCTCCACCGGAAAATTTTTGAGCGAGCTCGGCGGAATGGTTTGCGTGAAGGAGGCGTTGCTGCTCAGTCTGCTCCCCTCTTTCGCTATCTTCGGAGTTTTGCGCCGGCGGGCCGTCACGCGTCCGCTTCGGGCGGGCGCCTTCATCGGAGTTCTCGGCATTGCCGGAGCTGCCACCGCGCTGACCCTGTGCTGTACTAACTCCCATTCCTGGCACGTGGCCGCCTGCCACTTTCTTCTGCCCGCATTTTTTGGCTGTATTATCGGGGCATTAGCTGGTCGTCTTTTACTGCGCTGGTAGCTGTAACCATTTCGAACCCCCGAACGAAGTACTGATAAGGAGCCGTCGTATGAAACTCTTCGTCCTCTTTGGATTTTCGGTCATCGCTTCGTTCAGCTACGCCGCTGAATTTCAGAGTTCGGAAAACGCCGTTTCGCTCGTCGAGCTTTATAGCTCCGAAGGCTGCAGTAGCTGTCCGCCTGCGGACGAATGGATGGCCACGCTTCGCAAGGATTCGGGCCTATGGAAAAGTTTTGTCCCCGTCGAATTTCACGTGGATTACTGGAATCGACTCGGCTGGGCCGATCCGTACTCCAAAGCCGCGTTCACCGGCCGCCAGGGCGAGTACGCGTCCGAGTGGAACCAGGGCAACGTTTACACTCCCGCCTTCGTGCTGAACGGACGTGAGTGGCGCACGGGAATTCTCGAACGGCGGAAAACCCCGCAGAACCCGGGCGCCAACGTCGGAATCCTTAGTATTACCGCTAAAAAGGACTACGTGTTGGAGGTCGCCTTTACTCCCGCGGGCAGCGGTACCGACTGGAACGCCACCGCCGTGTTACTCGGCAACGGCCTGGTTTCCAAGGTGATGTCCGGAGAGAATTCCAACCGCACCCTTCGCCACGAGTTCGTAGTACTGCAGCTTACGTCTGGCAAAATGGAAAAGCGCGGGAATCGATTCGTGGCGACGTTAAACGTACAACCGGGAGTGTCGGTAATGCCCGGCTCGTACAGCGTCGCCGCGTGGGTTTCAAAACCGGGGCAGCTGTCCGCGGTACAGGCCGTCGGGGGAGATCTTCCGCCGGTTAAGGAGCAAAAATGAAAACGTCATTCTTAGTACTATTCACTTTACTAATGGGCGCGATTTCGGAGGCAAAGGACATGAAGGAATTTAAAAAACCCACGGTGGCGGAACTCAAAGCCAAGTTGAGCAAAGAACAGTTCCACGTCACCCAAGAAGAAGGCACCGAGCCGGCTTTCAACAACGAATACTGGAACCATCACGAAGCAGGAATCTACGTGGACCGCGTTTCGGGCGAACCGTTATTTTCTTCGATCGATAAATATGATTCCGGTACGGGTTGGCCTAGCTTCACGCAGCCGCTCG
>JAYUBV010000120.1:0-2344 GCA_043740655.1 Pseudomonadota bacterium
ACGAGAAAACCGCGGAATCGTTGCAGAACGATTTGCTCTGCGGCGAGGGTGGCCTGGATTCGACCGAGCCGACCAAGATGCTAATGCGCATCGCCGAGAACCTGGATCACGGGGACAAGGTCACTCGGGACTACGTCATAAGCACGCCGGCGGAAAAAATTTGGGACGATATTCGGGCGGAGAAAAAAAACTTACCGTTTGCGGTGATGTTCCACGACTTCCTCGACAAATTTGGTTTCCGCTCGATCAATGAGCTGAAGCTGGAAGAGCCCGACCTGCACGACGATCCGACGTTCGTTATTAACTCCGTGGTCAGCTACGTGCGTAGCGGTTCCTACAAGATTGGCGACATGGAAGCCCGCGAGCGCATCATTCGTTCGGAGGCCGAGGGCAAAGTCAAAGCCAAGCTCGGCGGTCCGAAGCTCGCATTGTACTGGTGGGTGCTCAAACAGGCCCGTCGCGCGGTGAAGAATCGGGAGAACCTGCGTTTCGCCCGTACCAAGATTTTCGGTGTGAGCCGCCACTTGTTCCGCGCCATCGGTCGCAAGCTGACTTTGCTGGGCGTGCTTTCCAATGAACACGACATCTTCTACCTGACGGTTGAAGAGATCGTGGCCTACATCGAAGGCCGCGGCCTGTCGGGTGAGCTGCAGCCTACGGTAGACGCGCGCAAGGCCGAGTACTCAGTTTACCGTGATACCGCGCCACCGCCGGATCGTTTTATTTCGCTCGGCGCCGCCGGTGTTTCGAATAATCACATGGCGATTTTGGCCGAGGGCGATCTGTTGCGATCGCTGTCCGAGAGCGACGATCCGAATATTCTTAAAGGAACGCCCTGTAGCCCTGGCATCATCGAAGGGATCGTACGCGTCGTGAACAACGTTAAGGACGCGGAAGGCATCAACGGGGAGATCCTCGTGACCGGACGGACCGATCCGGGCTGGGTGCCGTTGTACCCGTCCTGTTCGGGATTGCTCATCGAACGTGGCAGCTTGCTGTCGCATTCGGCGGTGGTCGCGCGCGAGCTGGGCCTGCCAACGATCGTCGGCGTGAATGGTGGCTTGATGACGAAATTGAAAACTGGAATGCGCGTGCGCGTCGATGCCGGCAAAGGTGAGATTCATATTTTAGGATATCCGGAGGCCTGATGCAGCTGGTCGCCCGCTCGGAAAACAGCATGGAGTTCAGAGAAGGATTCTGCCGCTTAGGCACGGGACCCCGCGCGCTGTGGGGCCGTTTTCTGGATCTGGCTCCGGCGGGTAACGCGGAGTTCTGGGTCGCGTTCGAAAACGGGTTGCCCGTGGGACGAGTCGGTGCCAGTCGGCTGCCCAGCCACTCCGAGATCGGAGCGATCGGTTTTTTCGAAGCGCCGAATGAAACGGTAGCCGGGGCGTTGCTGCAGGCAGCGGAAGGGTGGCTCAAAGCTCAGGGCGTGAAGACCGCCGTGGGGCCCATGGCATTGAACACCTGGTTCAATTACCGTTTCCGCACCGATGATCATGAGCTGAAATTTACTTGGGAGCCGAATAACCCGAGTGAGTACCCGGGTTACTGGACGAAGCATGGGTACGAAGCGGCGGAGGCTTACCAAAGTCCTGCGGCAGAAGGGCTGTCCGCCTACGCGGAGCGCACGTACGAATCATTGAAGCGTTTGTCCGGCGAAGGTTTCCGTTTTCGTCCGTTCGACGGCCCGAAGTTTCTCGAAACCGAAGTGCCCATCCTGTACGAGTTGAGCCAGGTGGCGTTCAAACAGAACTACCTCTTTGAGCCCATTACTTTCGAGTTCTTCCGGGAACTCTACGTTCCGCTAGCCAACAAGCTCGACTATAGCTACTCCCACTTCGTCACCAATGCGCAGGGCAAAGAGGTTGGTCTCTTCTTCGCCTTCCCGGACCAGGGATACCTCGTTTTCAAAACCATCTGCATCCACCCCGATTACCAGGGACGCGGCCTGTCCACAGCACTAAGCGCGTTATCGGCCATTCGCGGGGTCGAATCGGGAATCGGCCATTTTGTGACCGGACTAGTGAAGGACGGCAATCGCAGCGAGTCCTATACGAAAAAAAGTAGGGCCCTCTGGCAGCACCGCTACGTGCTGTACAGGAAGAGTCTTTAAAAAAACTCCGGGAGAAACTTTACGCGAACTAGCCGGACACGCACAGCCCAAAAGCGCCGGGGGCGTTTCAGGTGGCGGTCTAGGACGTGCTGCGCTTTTCAGCGGGGCAGTGGTGCAATGCTCTTCCGAACGTGATGTAGGCCAGGCAGGTGCTGCATTTTGTGGTGCTGACTACACAGCGTGACGAGATTGCTCGGCGTATCCGGCCCACCGCGTGATTTTGGAATG
>JAYUBV010000121.1:0-2343 GCA_043740655.1 Pseudomonadota bacterium
CCTACCGCGGATCTTTAGCTCCCTGTGGTACTCCAGCGTGATCGTGATCGTGCTTTCTGGCATCGTTCAGTGGCTGGGCGCTTACCTGCGCATTCCCGAGCTGCTCATGCTGTGTCCGTTGCGTTCCACCGTGCTCATTTCCACCACCCTCGTGCCGATCTCGTTGCTTTACCTTCTACAATCACTAAACGAAGGGCGATGGTTTACAAGGTGGTCGGCGGCGCTTGGCACTCTGTTTCCCATGTATTCTTGCGTCGGCTTTTTTTGGGGACAGTGGGCCAGTGTGATGACCCGCGCCGCCTCCCTTACGGGCGCGTGGTGGGCGATCTACCTGTTAATGGGATGGCCGGCCCGGCAACTGGGGTTTCCCGACGAAGGCAATTTCGTCCGCAACCTCTTGGCGCCCGCGAGCCGTTTCGAAACGTTACCCACCTTGCTGATGGTCGCCGCCGCCTTTGCGGTTTGCGTTCCGTGGCGGCGTCTCTCACCGCAAGTTCGGTTGGGACTGGTCGCGGCGATCTTGGGGCTAATCCTTACGGCAAGGGAAGGCGCCACGACGCGCGAAGGAAAACTCTTCCACAACTACGAGATCGAGAAATGGGCCCACGACAACACGTCCGCCGATTCGCTTTTTCTTATGAAGGATCGATCGTGGCGAGGTGTTTCCGAACGGCGGGCCATCTTCATCGATCTGGTTCCCCAAAGTATTAATGCCTACAATCGCGACCCGCGCCCACAGCAACGGAATAGTGAAATTCACGACGCCGTCATGCGGGTCGGAAGCGGGCCGTGGGATGAGTGGAGTGAACGCCAGGTCCTAGCCCTCAGCGCGGAATTTGGCGGGACGCACATTCTAAGGGCTCCCGACGCCGCCAAACTCAATTTGCCCGAAGTCTTTAGAAATGACTCCGGCGTCATCTACGACGTGCGCGCCTACGCCCGCTGAGCTGCCCGTGGCCACTGCGCCGGATTCACTAGCCGCGCATCGGAAACGGCCAGCGACGCGCAATCTTTGACCGTTACGGTGAGGTGCGGGGTCACGAATGCGGGAATCAGCTCGGCGAGCTGGCGGGCGTCGTTGACGCCCACGATCACGGTGTCCACCTCGCGGATCTGGCGCACGAAATCGACGGCGAGCTGCCGGACGGTCGTGCCTCGGGAGGCGGCCAACCCGCGTGCCTTTTCTACAAAGGGAACCAGCGCGGAGAGACCGGCGGGAATTTGGGCGGGCTCCATCAAAATTAGCCCCTGCAGGAACAACGATCGCGTGTGAATCTCCACGCCGCGCGCCCGCAATGCCGCCAACGTTCCGCCCTTGAGAAACGACTGATCCAAAATATTCAACGGCAGCTGAATGAGATCGAACTGGTACCGCTGCATCAAGGTTTCGGCCTCCGCCACCGTATAAACCGAGGCGCCGATTTTGCCGGCAAGCCCTTGCCGCTTCAACTCACCGAGCGCACTAAATAAATGATCCGCGTGCGGCCCCAAAAATTCTGCCGCACGGTGGAGCAGAAAGCCGTAAACCTTTACTTTCGCCACCCGCTGCAGCGACAGGGTCAACGACGCCTTGAGCGAATCGTACGCCGCCCGGGGTGTCGTGATGTCGGTAAGCATTCCCGCCTTCGTGACGATACCGAGTCCCGTAGCCCCCGACAGACAGCGGCCGAGTACCCGTTCACTGTCGCCGTAGTTGGCAGCCGTATCCACGATACGGACGCCGGCCTTAGCGCATGCCAAAAGAATTTTTTCCGCCTCGGCGGGTGAGGTCTGGCCCTGGACGTTGGACACCCCGTACGCAGTGCCAAATTGAACGGTGCCGAGGCCGAATTTCATAGGGGTAACGCCGATCCTATTTGCGGTATACGCCGCTAAGTTTCTTCACCGCCGCCACGACATCGTGGACGTCGGTCGCCGTCATCGCGGGAAACAGCGGAAGGGTAACAAGTTCGGCGTAAGCAATTTCGGAGGCCGGGCAGCTGCCTTTTTTGTAGCCGAGTTTTTGGTAATAAGGGTGGAAATAGACCGGAGCGTAATGAACGTTCGCGCCAATGCCCTCCGCGCGCAGCGCCTGAATTAGCTCGTCACGCGACACTGTCCACTGCGCCAGATCGAGGCGCACGACGTAGAGGTGGAAAGCGTGCGTTACTCCCGATCGGCGTTCCAGGGGACTCACGCCCGTAAAATCACGCAGGGCCTCGTCGTAAACTCCGGCTAGCTCGTTTCGCTTGGCCACATTGGCATCGAGGCGGGAGAGTTGGCTGATGCCGAGTGCACACTGCAGATCGCTTAACCGGTAATTGAAACCCAGGTCGATCATCTCGTAAGCGGTTTGACCCTTTT
>JAYUBV010000122.1:0-2342 GCA_043740655.1 Pseudomonadota bacterium
GCCTCCATCGTAAACGGAGGATTCCCCGTCTTCTCGCTAATGGGCCTGATGTTCTTAGGCGTAGTGGTGTTCTACCAAATTCTGATGGGCGGCGATTCCTGGCCCCAGTGGCGGACGCTGGTTCCGGCGGTCACGCTGCTGTTAGTGCCGGTTAGCTTTTTGCTTTCGCGTCTGGCGTTTGAGTGGATTCCGACGTCGGAGAAGCGCCGTCCTTACTTTGGCATCGTGATGGCGCTGCTGGTCGCCGCGTGGATGAATCAGAAATTTATGCCCGAGCTGATGTTGAAGGAAATCCCCGGCAAGCATCTAAACGCCCGATTCATCCAAACGGCAATTGCGCTAAACGATCTGCTCAAACCCGGCGCCAGCGTCGGGGTGTTCAGCGCGGGTACCCTTCCCTATTATCTACCGCACCTGCGGGCGATCGACTTTCTGGGAAGGACGGACAAGCATATCGCGCGGCTAGCACTTCCGATCGTGAATAACCAAGGCTCCACCGGCGTTCCGGGGTACAACAAATATGATTTGCGTTACTCGGTACTGCAGTTAAAGCCCACGTACGCCGAGCACATCAAGTGGTTCCACCAAGATGTTAGCAAGGAAGCCAGCTCCCTTTACTGGCCTATGTCTTACCGGGGCATGTCGATGCTGCTCTTAAAGGAATCACCCTACGTTTACTGGGAACGCTTCCACTAATGGCCCGTCCCAAGCAGGCGCCGCCCAAAGTTCGTCTGCTCGGCCTGGCGGACTATCGCCGAATGAAATGGAAGAACGGTAAAGGGGAGACGAATGAAATCGCCGTCGACCCGCAGGACCCATTTCGCTGGCGAATGACGAACGCGGATATGCCCGAGTCATCCGAGTTTTCGTTGTATCCCGGTTACGATCGTAAAATTTTGTTTTTGGGCGACGGGTTAGTGCACTTGCACGGGAAAGATACGGAGCAAGACCTGCAGCCGGAAGAAGTTTTCTCGTTCTCGGGGGAGAATAAGTTGCAGGCGCAGATCGAAGCACCCACCCGCGACCTAAACGTGTTCACGCTACGGAGTGCCGCGCGAAGTTCTCTGCACGTAGCGGAGTACCGCGGCATCGAAGAGGTTCAGCTCCCGTTCCAGGGGGACGAGCACTTCGTTTACGCGATTGCGGGAGAGATTGAGTACCTGGATCCTAATTCGGATACGCGGGGTTTCCTTCCCGCGGGAAGCACCCTGTGGATCTCCCGTCCGGCAGACGTAAATCTGCTGAACCTGCGCACGAAGGCAAAATCCCGCAGCGCCCGCGCGGCGTGGACGATCGTGACGCTACAGCCGGTTTAATCCCCGAAACAAATGCCGCGGGCTTTGGCTGCCTGCAAGAATGTCGATTCTCGATCCACGAAGCGGTTTTTGCCAGCACCGGTCTCGAGCGGGACCAGTTCGACGTGATCGTTACGGTAGGCCACCATCTTGTCGTGGTGCCCTTCGACTAAGCCTTTAACCGCGGCAACGCCGAAGCGGCTCGCCAAGATGCGGTCGAAGCCTACGGGTGAGCCGCCCCGGAGCAAGTGCCCCAACACGATCGCGCGCGATTCACGGCCGGTCAGTTTTTCCAGCTCGTGCGCCACGAGGTGCGAAATGCCACCCAAACGAATTTTTTCAGGCGAGTCTTCGATGATGCGCGCGACATGCTGTTCGCCACCCACCGGTTTCGCCCCCTCCCCGACAACGACGATCGAGTACCGCTTACGCATGTGGTGCAGATCGTTGAGACGGTTAGCTACCTTGGTCAGGTCGTAAGGAATTTCGGGAATCAGAATCACGTCGGCATCCCCGCCGAGCCCCGCGAAGAGCGGAATCCAGCCGGCATTCCTTCCCATCAGCTCGACGACCAAAATGCGCGAGTGGGATTCGGCCGTGGTGTGCAGCTTGTCCAGTGCTTCCACGGCGGTGGTTACCGCGGTGAAGAAGCCGATGGTCAGCTCGGTGCCGTTCAAATCATTATCGATGGTCTTGGGAATGCCGATGACCCGCAATCCCTTTTTGGACATGCCGTGCGCGATGGCTTGCGTGCCGTCGCCGCCCACTACGATCATGGCGTCGACCCGTTCCCGGCGAAGGTATTCCATCACCTCGTCCGAGCGGTCTTCGTAAAGTTTTTTACCGTCCTTCATTACGGGTACGTGGAAGGGGGTATCGACATTCGACGAACCCAGCATCGTTCCGCCTTTGGCGAAAATTCCGTTGGTGTTGTAGATGTCGAGGTTAACGAATTTGTTTTCGTTCAAACCCTTGAACCCGTCGGGGACACCGACGACTTGAAGTCCGTACTCGACGGTGGCGGTCTGCACTACGGCACGGATGGCG
>JAYUBV010000123.1:0-7778 GCA_043740655.1 Pseudomonadota bacterium
GTGCACCCGGTGCTGTTCCGTCCGATGCTTCACTACGTTCTCGATCTCGCCAAGCAAGTCGGAGGGGTTTCGACCACGGTGGTGGTGGGTCATGAGGAAGCGATCGTACGTAAGGCGTGCGAAGGTTACGATCAGGCTCATTTCGTCCGTCAGACGCAGCAAAAAGGTACCGGGGACGCCGTACTGTGCGCCGAGCCAGAACTCGCCGCAAAAAAGGGCGTGCTCGTCGTGCTATCGGGCGATGTGATTTTGCTTGAGCCGGCTACCGTAGCGGGCTTGGTGCAGACCCACGTCCTTTCGGGGTCGGCTTGCACGGTGGGGGTGGCTTCGCTAGCGGACCCCCGAGGATACGGGCGCATTTTGCGCGATGGAAAAAGGCTGTCGGGCATTCGCGAAGAGGCAGACTGCTCCATCGCCGAGAAAGAGATCCGCGAAGTGAACAGCGGCCTCTATTGCTTCGATCTCGCCGTACTTTTCCAGTCGCTTAAAGGGCTTGAGAACAAGAATGCCCAGGGCGAATTTTATCTTACCGACGCGGTGGTAAAGCTGACGAAGTCCGCGGGTGGAGTGGAGCTATTCTCGATTGAAAATTCCGATGAGATGCTGGGCATCAACGACCGTTTGGCGTTGGCCGATGTCGAAAGAAAAATCCAGACCAAGGTGAACCGTCATTGGATGCTCGAGGGGGTCACCATGCGGGATCCGGCGACCATCTGGATCGATACTCGCTGCCAGTTTGGAAAAGACATCGTTATCGAAGGGCCGGCGGTGATTCGTCAGTCTAATGTGGAGGACGGGGCGCATATCGAAGGCGGGTGCCACATCGTGGAATGTTCGGTGGGTAAAGACGCGCACGTGAAGCAAGGCTGTTATCTGGAAGGCAGCGAGCTGGGCGAAGATGTCTCGATCGGACCTTACGCGCACTTGCGTCCCGGTTCCGTACTCGGCAAGAGGGTTAAAATCGGTAATTTCGTTGAAGTGAAGAAGAGCCGGATGGGCGAAGGCTCGAAGGCCTCGCACCTTTCTTATATCGGCGACGCCGAAATCGGTAAGAACGTGAACCTGGGCTGCGGTTTCATTACTTGCAACTACGACGGCATCAACAAATTTAAGACAACGATCGAAGACGATGTATTTGTCGGCAGCGATTCTCAAATAGTGGCGCCGGTCACGATCGGTCGGGGCAGCTACGTGGCTTCGGGAACGACGATCACCCAGGACGTTCCGCCGGACTCCCTGGCCTTGGCGCGGGTGAAGCAGGAAAACAAAGTGGGCTACGCGTCGCGACTGAAAACGCGGGAGAAAAAGCCGACAAGCTGAGCGTAGCCTCCGGGTCGGGATTGTGGATTTTTCGATAAAAAATAATGAAAATTCAGATACTTATATGGGTCTCCTTCATACTCAACAAAATCCCCCGCTAAGCCGATGAGTTTCTAGGTATAATGGGTGGGCAGTCCAATCTTTAGCGGAAGCAGTTCTTACTTCCCCCAAACACCCGTTTTACGATTCAGTCCGGAGGAAACGACAATGCCCGTCCCCCGCATGCGCCGATCCCAAAAAGGTTTTACTCTCGTCGAGCTCTTGATAGTAGTCGCTATCATCGGCGTGCTATCGACCATCGGAGTTCCTACTTTTCGTCGTATGATTCAAAAGGCGAAGAAGGCGGAGGCCAAAGTAAACCTGGGTGGTCTCTACACGTCGGAGCAGGCGTTTTTCTCCGAGTACGGGCTATACGGTAACAATTTGACCGCCGTTGGTTTCGAGACCGACGGCCAGGCCCCGATTTACACGATTGGCTTTTTGACCACGGCCTGTGCCGAGCAAGCAATTGTTCCGGCGGCGGCGGATGGGCCATTATCTCTGGCTCTTTACACCGCTTACGGTGGATACGCGGCCCCCTTTTCGGGCCGCGCCGGGAACGCCGACCTTGCAGGTACGGCTTGCACGCCCACGAATTTAGTCGCTGTCCCCCCTGCCGGTTTCGGGGCAACCGCCCTTCCCAATGTTTATAATAGTGCGTCCGGTGAGCGAGATCGCTTTGTCGCCGGGGCGTGGGGCTTGATTCGCCCGGGTATTCGCCCGGCGGCCGCTACGAACACGGACGTGGACTACTGGGCAATCGACCAGCAGCGCCGCCTAAGTAACCTCCGCGACGGCGTTCAATAAGACCCCTTTCGGGGCGGTTGCGAATTGTCTGAAAATAAGAAAGCCCTTCCGGATTTTAAGGCCGGAAGGGCTTTCTTTTTTTGGGGGGGATAAGGTTCTTTAGGCCGTGGCCGCGTTGTCGGAGGACATGTCTTCTTCGTCCTCGTCCGCAATGCTTAGGGCGCCTAGACCGTATTTGTCGACGCGGTAGCGCATGCTGCGGAAGCTGATGCCGAGCAGTTTGGCGGCTTTCTTCTTTACGCCTCCCGTGCTTTGCAGTGCTTTCGTCAACAGAGTCCGTTCGAACTCGGCGACCAAACGTTCCAGATCGATTCCGGCCTGGGCGTCGATCTCAATGCGGTGAGCGTCGAGCTGGCCCGTGGTCTGAGGCTCTGCCTCGACGAGGTGGCGCGGCAAACTTTCCGGCAGAATCACGATTCCCGGCTCCAGGGCCACGGTGCGCTCAATGATATTTTCGAGCTCACGGACGTTACCCGGGTAGTGGTACCGCTTCAGCACATCCATACCTTCAGTGCTGATTTTCTTCGCCGTCATGCCCAGCGCTTTCGAGAACTTCTCGAGGAAGTGGTTCGACAGCATGGGGATGTCTTCCCGGCGCTCGCGCAGCGGAGGGCAATGAAGCTGAATTACGTTCATGCGGTAAAAAAGGTCTTCACGGAACCGGCCGCCACGAACCTCGTTATCGAGGACTTTATTGGTAGCCGAGATGACGCGAACATCTACGGTGATATCTTCCGTAGCACCGACGCGTTTAAAGGTTCCTTCCTGAATCACGCGTAGGAGTTTTACCTGCATCGTGAGCGGAAGCTCGCCCAGCTCATCCAAGAAAATGGTTCCACCGTTAGCCACTTCGAAAAGACCCTTCTTGTCGGCGATGGCGCCGGTGAAAGAACCTTTCTTGTGACCGAACATCTCACTTTCCATGAGGTTTTCGGGGATCGCCCCGCAGTTTACGGTAACGAACGGCTTATCCTTTAAAGGGCTGTTGTAGTGAATCGCGCGGGCGATGAGTTCTTTACCGGTTCCGCTCTCGCCGGTGATGAGTACGCTGCTCTTAGTATGCGCTACACGTTTCACCATCTCGTAGATACGGAGCATGGGGGGCGCTCCACCGATGATATTGTCGAAAGCGTATTTCGTGCCGAGCTCTCTCTTGAGCTGAACGTTTTCCGCTTTAAGCGAACGCTGCTCCAGAGCCTTCTGGATGATGATGCGCACTTCGTCGATTTTGAAAGGCTTTTGGATGTAGTCGTAGGCGCCAAGCTTCATGGCTTCAACGGCGGTTTCGGTGCTGCCGAAAGCGGTGATCATGATGACCGCCATCTCGGGGTCCATCTCTTTAACCTTCGTGAGAAGCTCTAAACCCGAGAGCTCCGGCATCTGAATATCCGAGATAATTAGATCAACGGCTTGTTTCTTTAGTTTTTCAAGCGCTTCGGCACCATTCGAGGCGGTGACTACTTCGTAGCCTTCACGCTTCAACATGATTTCGAAGAATTCGCGAATGCTTTCTTCATCGTCGACGACGAAAATTCTACCTACGGACATGGGGGCACCTCAACGACAGCAACGTTCAAAACCACACGACAGAATCAAAAAAGCTTTGGTGATGAGAGATATGAAAGGAGAGGTCCAGACTGGAATGCCCTGACATCAACTAACATACCGCAAATCATTTTTGGCCTTCGGCTCTTCGCAACAAAATCTCTCTTAGACAGAGCAAAGGACGTACCAGAGAAAATGCAGCTAAGTAGCCGTGAGGACGCCGTTGTCTCCACCGTATTCTGTAAAGAGACGCCTAAATTTATAAAAAAGGTGGTGACAATTTTGGCAGTGAAATAAAGGGCGAGTGCCGAAAAGGGCGCCAGTTTTATCTTGGTGGCCGCCGGGGTCGTTCCTGAGGGAGCTCCGTATTCTCGACTGGTATACGCCTTGTTCAGGCAGAGCTTCGTAAAGCAGTTCTCACCACCACCGATTACGAGGAACTGAGGAAATCCAAATCTTTCAGTGCGCTACTGATGGGGCTATTGGGAATGCTTTGCATTCCTGATGAAGGAAAGCGCGCAGGGCGGAGCCGCCGGCAGCCAGCCGATTTCCCTGAGCGCCGTCGCCGGACTGGTCAAAGAATTTACCCTGACCGAAACTGGAAACCACCGCTACGATGCCACGGCGGACAGTGCTTCTAAGTCCGAAGCGCAGCATATCGTCGATCGTTTATACAATTTAGGAGTGCGGCGTAAAGGCAGGTCGCGAGCATTGGCCGCGTCGTCGGTTTATTTTGATTCGTCCGTAACTTACTGGTGCCGTTTAGTTGAACCAGTTCTCTACCAGTGCACGGACGGTACCGGTGATTTCTTGAGCGCTAAGCGAACCGCTCTTGGCTACGGTACCGTCTTTTTTTAGTATGACGGCGAACGGGATCGTGCCGGGGCTATTGAACGCTTTGCCGAAGTCGCGGTACTTACTCGCGACGATGAACGGGATCTTGTGCTTCTGCTGCCACTCGCCCATGAACTTCACGTCGGGCTTCGTGCCGTGGCCAAATCCCTCCCCCGACATGCTCACGAATACCACAGGCTGAATGGAGAACTCATCGAACAACATCGATAGCTCGCGCATTTCGTCGTTGCAGGGGCCGCACCAGCCGGCGTTGTAAATATAGACCTGAACCCACCCTAAGCCGTCGGTCGTGCAAAACTGTCCTCCTTCGAGCTTGTCGTAGCAAATGTTAGGTAGCTCCGGTGCAGAGAAGGACCGCGTGCCGAAGCACACCATCGCGATGACGAAGAGCCGTTTCATGGGAACTCCTTTTTGGGGGTGCGGCCCGCAGAGAGGGGCCTATCTTCAGTTTAGGGGAAATGGTGGGGGCGCAAATCCCCTGGAATGGTGAGAAACACTATTGCGCGAAGAGTCATTCACGTCCTTCTAGCCCGTCGCGGCTATTTTACTTCCCAGCAGCTGACTAGGTGGGAGGCCTCGTCGCTCTTGGCTTCTAGCTTGGGCGCTTCGCGGCGGCACTGGTCGGTGGCCAACGGGCAACGCGTGTTGAAGGCACAGCCCGTAGGTGGATTGAGCGGAGACGGTAGTTCGCCGCGTACTACCCGTTTCTCCCCCAGGCGGTAACGGGCAGGATCCGGAATGGGAACCGCGGCGATTAGCGCCTGCGTGTACGGGTGCTGCGGTTTGGCGAAGATGGCCTGTCCCGTGCCCGTCTCGACGATCTTGCCGAGGTACATCACCGCTACCCGATCGCAGAGGTAACGAACTACCGCTAGGTTGTGCGAGATAAAGACGAGCGATAGATTGCGCTCTTTCTGAATCTGCTTGAGCAGATTCAAAATCTGGGCCTGCACCGAAACGTCTAAGGATGAAGTAGGTTCGTCGGCGATTAAGATCTTAGGATCTAGAATCAAAGCTCGGGCAATCGCGATTCGCTGCCGCTGGCCGCCTGAAAACTCGTGCGGGTAGCGGTTGATCACCTTGCGCGGTAAACCTACGCTTTCCATCGTCTCTTCGATCTTCTTGCGAAGCGCGGCGGCCGATAGTTTGGTGTGCGTGCGGAGCGGCTCGGCCAACGTCTCGAAAATCGTCATGCGCGGATCGAGCGACGCGTAGGGATCCTGAAAAATCATCTGTACCATTGGCCTAGCCGCCTGCAGCGACTTGGGATCGAGTGCCAGAAAGTCCTTGCCGTTGATTTCTACCGATCCGCCCGTGGCGGGAATTAGGCGGAGAATGGCGCGCCCGAGGGTGCTCTTACCGCAACCGGATTCCCCGACTAAACCCAGGATCTCCCCCTCGCGGATCTCAAGCGAAATGCCATCGACCGCGCGTAGAACCTGCGCGGGCTTGAACGGAGACATCGAACGCCTGATCTTGAAATGGACCTTCAGGTTCTGAATGCGCGCGGCTAGCGTGGTAACCATCATTGTGAGAACTCCTGAATGTGGCAGAAAGTCTCGTGTTTCGGCGTAACGTGGCGAATGGCCGGAAAGTTGTTTTCACAGACGTCGATTTTGTAGGAGCAACGATCGTAGAACGGGCAGCCGCCCTTTAGCTTCGTGATGTCGGGAGGAAAACACGGAATCGATGGGATTTCGTTTACCGGTAGGTCGACCCGCGGCATCGATCGCAACAATGCCTGGGTGTAGGGGTGTTGAGAACGGTAGAAGATGTCTTCGGCCGAGCCGTATTCAAACGATCGACCGCCGTACATGACGAGTACCTTATCCGCGATTCCCGCCACCACGCCGAGATCGTGAGTGATGAATAGGATGCTCATGCCGGTTTCCTGCTGAAGATCTTTCAATAGCTCCAGAATCTGCGCCTGCACCGTCACGTCGAGGGCCGTAGTCGGCTCGTCGGCAATGAGTAACTTTGGCCGGGTCAACAGTGCCATGGCGATCATTACTCGTTGGCGCATGCCGCCCGAAAACTCGTGTGGATAGGCGGCGAGGGCACGGTTTACGTCGGAAATGCCCACGCGTTCCAGCGCGCCGGCCGCGGCCTTCAAGGCCTCCTTCTTGGAAACCCTCTGGTGAATCATCAGCGGCTCGCCGACCTGGAACCCGACCTTCAAGTAGGGATTGAGCGAGGTCATCGGCTCTTGGAAGATCATCGAGATCTGGTTGCCGCGGAAGCTGCGTAGCTTTTCGGACGAGAGCGAGAGCAGGTCCGTGCCTTCGAATTCCACGCGGCCGCCGTCGATCTTCATCGGCGGCGTCGGGATTAGCCCCAGGTACGACATTTGGCTAACGGACTTGCCGCTGCCGGACTCGCCGACGAGGCAAAGCGTTTCGCCCTTCTCGATTTCGAGATTGAGGCCGTTAACCGCGCGCGCGATTCCACGGCGCGTGTGGAAGCTAACTTTGAAATCGGAAATTTTTAAGAGTGCCATTAGTCACGTGCCCCTTTGTTCC
Organism: Pseudomonadota bacterium; assembly: GCA_043740655.1. Lineage (GTDB taxonomy): Bacteria > Bdellovibrionota > FAC87 > UBA2466 > UBA2466 > JBGSST01. The sequence continues at coordinate 7,086 of JAYUBV010000123.1, forward strand.
ATGTCAATCTCTCGCCCCTTTGGGGTCGAGGGCATCGCGTAACCCGTCGCCCAGAAAATTCAGCGAGAGTAAGGTCAGAGAGAGACAAAGCGCCGGAGCGATCAACAGGCGGGGGGCGATCTCCATCGCTTCCACACCCGAAGAGATCAAAGTTCCCCACGAGGCCATCGGCGCCTGCACGCCTAACCCCAAGAAGCTCAAGAAAGCCTCTTCCAGAATCACGGCGGGGATGGTCAGGGTGAGGTACACGATCACCGGGCCGAGGCTATTGGGAATCAGGTGGCGCGTGAGAATTTTGAAGTTGCCTACCCCGATGGAGCGCGCGGCTTCGATGAACTCTTTTTCCTTCAGCGACATCACCTGCCCGCGCACGATGCGGGCCATGGTCAGCCACTGCGTAGCGCCTAAAGCTACGAACAACAGAATGAAGTTCCGGCCGAAGTACACCATGAGGATGATCACCATGAAGATGAACGGTAAGGCGTACAGCACGTCCACCACGCGCATCATCCAGTTATCGATTCGCCCGCCAAAAAATCCAGCGGCCGCGCCGTACATCACGCCGATCAACACGCTGACCAGCGAGGCCAGAATGCCTACGAGCAACGAGATCCGTCCGCCGTGTAACACGCGAGTTAGCAGATCGCGGCCCAGCGAATCCGTGCCCAGCCAATGCTGGGCCGAGGCCGGCGC
>JAYUBV010000124.1:0-2329 GCA_043740655.1 Pseudomonadota bacterium
ATCACGCATTGCGAAAAACTCGGGAAAGAGCTGCGGCGCAAAGGCATCACGGCCGTGGAGCAGGTGAAACTAATCGCGCGCATCCACTGGTGGTACGCCAACATGACGGCGTGGGAACGGGGCAGCGCCGGCAACGCCGACGCGCTGGCTAAAGCGCTTTTCTTCGAGCACGATTTCGAAGTGAGTCGCTGGAAAAAAGGTATCGTTCCCGATCTCGAAGCGCTCGGCCTCCATAACGAAGAAGCATTCGTCGAGGCGTATTCCGATTTCTTCGAAGAACCGCCGCGTAAAGCACAAAAACCTTGACTCGATCCCGCGACTTTCTAAACTGGCGCCAGTCGCTACAATACTCGGCCCCGATTTCGCGCGTTCGCTGCTCAAGTGGGCTATTAAAGGATCAACTCAACATGAATCGATTCATCTACACGTGGTTGTACACGCTCGTGCTCTCGTGCTCGCTCTCCCATGCCGCCAAACATGGACTCGCTGAGGCTATGCGGCAATTCGACTCTGGCCTTTTCGACAATCAGCTCATCGTCGTAAAGGTGCAGGACGCCATGCAGCTCAATGTTCAGCGCGGTGGTGCCTTTATCGGCGGCGCGGAACTCGCGGTTCCCTCGTCGGCCAAACTCTCGCGCCTGTTTTTGGGTGGTGAAAACAAGTACGACGCTCAACGCAAGAGGAGCATGGTCAAGGGGAAGCGGCTCGCGCGCCTGGAGAACTACCTCTACCTAGAAACCAAGCATCCGTACTCGCGCGCCGAAATGCGGTCGCTTTTGAAATCGTTGCACGATAACTCGGCGGTCGAGTTCGTCTACTTCGAACCCAAGTTTGAAAACGCAACGTTCACGCAACCCGTCGTCTTGCGCACTGAGCCGCCGGTAAAGCTGGACCCGCCGGGTAACTTCGAAGCGCAGCAGTATTACCTCGATGCCTCGCCCATCGGCGTGGACGCCCGATTTGCCTGGGATCTCCAAGGCGGCACCGGCGAGGACGTACGGGTGGTCGACGTGGAGCAGGGTTGGAACACGGCCCACATCGATCTCAATCCGGTGTTCTGGTCGAACGGGCTGAACACCAAGGCATGGAATGATCACGGCACCGCGGTATGGGGTGAAGTGGCGTCGAAAAACGACGGTATCGGCACCACCGGCATCGCGTTCGGTTCGCAGTTTGGTTTTAGCGGCGCAGAATGGACCGGCGACTGGAACAAACTTCACATTTCGATCGCCAAGGCGCTGGACCAGGCAAACGAAAATCTGCGCGAAGGGGACATCATCATCATCGAACAGCACGCGCCGGGTCCGGACGCCAGCAAGATGACCGCGGTCGAGTATTTCGACGCGATCTTCGATGCGGTTTCCGCGGCGTCGGCCGACGATGTGATCGTCGTGGCCGCGGCCGGTAATGGTAGCTCCGATTTCGACAGCGCGAATTACAAGGGCGCATTCGATATTAACGTGCGCGACAGCGGCGCGATTCTCGTCGGAGCGGGAGCTTCCCCGGGGGTAAATCAGCATAAACGTCTCGGCTTCTCTAATTACGGCAAACGAGTCGATGCGTTTGCGTACGGCGAGAACGTCACGACGACGGGTTACGGCGATCTGCACGGCAAAGGGAAGGGCGGGGTTGACCTGAATATGCTCTACACGAAGCGGTTTTCCGGAACGTCCAGCGCTACGCCCATCGTGGCGGGGGCTTTGGCCGCGTTTCAGGGAATCCTCAAAGCCCGTGGCGAGCGGTTGACGCCGGAGCTAGCGCGTCGTGCGCTTCGCGAGACGGGAACGCCGTCTCCGTCGAACGACAAAGAGAACATCGGAAACCTTCCGAATCTTAAAGCGCTCTATAGCTGGTGGATGGAAGCTCGGCGCTCGTAAAGAACGTAGCGGTGGGTCCATAACATCTCTCCTTTTCGGGAGTAGGACTCACTGCGGTTCCCTTCGCGCATGAGCGCGGAGACGTAGTGAGTGATTCCACGTTTGAGGGCCTCGGCCGACGCCAAATGCATTAAGGCGTTACTGAGGCCCTTTCCTCTTTCGGCTTCGATTACGGTGGCGCTCTTAAGCACCAGGGAGTTCCCGTCGACGAAGGCGAACGTAAAGCCCGTCTCTTCCCCTTGAGGATTCAACGCGAAGAAGCAGTACGAAAAATCAAATTTATTGGCGATGGGTACGTAGAGCTGGCGGAACATCTCTAGCGGCAACGGCTGAAATAAAAAATTCCCCTTAAACCCTTCGTGGGAGAGTCGGTGCAGCACGGGCACCTCTTTTTCGAGGACGTTTTTGCCGTCCCAGCTGCGGAACGTATACCCTGCCGCCTGCGCACGATG
>JAYUBV010000125.1:0-2329 GCA_043740655.1 Pseudomonadota bacterium
CAATGCGAGAACCTGATCGGGGTCGGCGGTGAGGCGACGGATGGGAAATGAAAAAGGGACCAGCGAGATGCCGCACGATGCGTAGGCCGCCGTCATCGCCTGTAGCTTTTCGTTCGCCTTCGCGGGACTTACCTTCGGGTCGAAGAGAAAACACATCGGCAGCCAAAGGCCCATCGGTACCGCTTTTTCGGAGAGGTGCTTCGGGGCAATCCCTGGAAGCAGATTCCACTTTCCTCGCCTTTGCACGATGAGTCGCGGAGTCTTTTTCTTGGCCGATTCTTTCTTGGGAACTCGGTCAATCCAGTCGGAGCCGTAGCTAGCCCCTATACTCTGAATGTCACTTCGGATTCCCTCGTCGGCGAACGCCGGAGAAGCAATCAGGCAGAGACACACTTCCATCGTAGTACCTACAATCCATCGCATTAGAACCCCCATCCGTTCTTACGGTTTACGCCTTGTTCTTCGACTTCCGTTTCGCATAGAGCAGGAAGAAGAGCCCGCGGGTGGCCACGGCTACGAAGCCGATTAGCATTAGCATGCGGGCGGTTCCCCATTTGTCGTTCAGCAGAGCATCCAAGAAGACGGAGTGCTTTGAGGGACCATCCTCAACGGCGCCTACCGGACTGACGAGGGAGGCCAAGACGCGGGCACCCCTTGCGTTCCTTGCAGGTTTGGCCGCCCCCCCGAGTTTGCGCCCCGCGGAACCGGCTACGCCCACGCCGGGCTTAATGGCGAAATCATCCATCGCAAACCCACCCGCGCCGTCGGCGCCTGAGCCTGCGACCCCGCCCGTCCGCGGTGATCCGGCTTGTGCCTTCCCGCGGGCAGTTTGCGCGCTGACTTCACCGCTGGCCAACGCTACGAGCTTATCGACGTTAACCGCGCCTTGGCCGCCTCCAAATTCGGCGGTGTACCGTTCTTCGTCCGGTCCTCCTTCGCCCTCTTTTTCGGCGACTAATTTCTCCTTGCCACCCGCTTCACCTCCGTTGGCGGCGATCTCTTCCGCGAGTAACGGGCGAACTTGTTTGAGCTCGTCCATCAGCTCGGGACGGCTGGCGATTAGCGCGGCCACGTCGCCGGCCCGCCCCTTTGCCAAAACGTCTTTCGCCACGTCGGCGAGTCCGGTGCGTACGATGGGACGCGTGGCACCAACCGCCCCGTCGTTCGCGTCATCGCCCAAGGGCAAATCGTTGCTGCGATCGCGGTGCTCCGACTGGCGTTGCTTCGCGGTGCCGGTGTCGTCCAGCACGCGGTAGCCTACGCCGAGCTGATTTCCGTGGAAGGAGCAGGTGATGGACTGCTTGTTTCGGTCCTCCTTCGCCATCTCTTTATTCACCGGGGCGCCGCCGGGGCCTTGCGCCGGTAAATCCTCGGCATTCTCCCCAGAAATCTTCATGTCGTGCGGGGCATCCGAAAGGTTTTCAAAGCGCACCTTCTTACCCTTAGTGATGTCGACGATATTGATGGCGGAGCCGCCGCCGTCCATGCCGGAGATGCAGCCTCCTTCGTCCTTGGTCAGCGAAAGGCAGTATCGCCCCTTCGAACCAATCTGATATAGCGTTACGGATGTTTGCTGGTCGGCCATTGCGATGGTCGCCCACAGGAACGTTAGCGAGAGAGTCATTTTCACGGGACCTCCTTTTCCTCAGCCAATGAATATAGAAATTGAACCAGATCGGTTTTCTCCGTGGGGGAAAGATGCAACGGGCGAAGCCAGAGCGCAGCGGTGGGGCGGTGTTGGTTGCCGCCCCGATCGTAGTTGTCGATGAGCTCTTCCAGGGTCGTAGCCGAGCCATCGTGCAGGAAATAGTTGCGCCCCTTTAGATTACGCAACGTAGGCGCCTTGAACGCGTAGTCGGCGTCGTGATCCTTCAGCACGATTCCCCGGCCGCGATCGGACGAGTTGAAACCAATGTCGGCGAAGCTACCGTTCGTGAAGTTCCATCCGGTGTGGCACTGGACGCAGTTGGCCCGGCCGTTAAACAAACTGAAACCGCGTTTCTGCGCGCGGGTAAGGGCATTCTCGTTGCCGTCGACCCACGCGTCGAAGGCGGAACGTTTCGTCACGATCGAACGTTCGAACGTCGCCAGCGCCTTAGCGATGGTTTCGGGACGAATTCCCTGCGTGGGGAAAACTTTAGCGAAGCGGGCACGGTATCCGGCGTCGTTTCGTAAACGGGCCACCAACGCCGGGATGGGCAGCCCCATTTCCTTCGGGTTCTGGATGGGGCCCAGCGCCTGTTCCTCTAAGCTAGACGCGCGGCCATCCCAGAAGAAGGCCGTGCCCCAGGCGACATTCCACAGATGTGGAACGCGGCGGGTGAGCTTC
>JAYUBV010000126.1:0-7768 GCA_043740655.1 Pseudomonadota bacterium
GCTCCCGTCGGGAGCGGAAGTCAAAGGTCCGACCGCTTGTTTCCCAAACGGCCGGTCGCTTTTTGATTATTCTTCGAGGTGACTGCGTAGCATCCACGACGCTTTTTCGTGCACGTCGAGGCGGCCCGTCAGCAGATCCACCGTGGCTTCATCTTTGCCCTCTTCCGCTTTCGGAAATAGCGAGCGGGCGGTCTTAGTTACCGTTTCGTTATCGCGTAGCAGATCCTGAATCATTTCCTTCCCGCGCGGAACCGTGGTGGCTTCCTTGATGGAGGTCAGTTTGAGGAACTGGGCGTAAGAAGCCGGGGCCGGGTAACCTAGGGCTCGGATACGTTCCGCGACCAGATCCACGGCCAGGAACAGCTCGTTGTACTGAGTCTCGAACAGGGTGTGCAGCGTCTGGAACATCGGTCCCGTTACGTTCCAGTGGTAGTTATGGGTTTTCAGCAGCAGGGTGTAAGTGTCGGCCAGCAGGGTAGAAAGACCGTCGGCGATCTCTTTACGGCTGCCTTCCGTGATTCCATTATTGATGTTCATAGCGTCTCCTTAGGGTTTCGAATTCTTATAACTTAATATCGCCTGGTTTCGTTGATAACTAAAACACATTAACACTATCCTACTGATAATATTTGCGTATGATTCGGTTATGGCCCTGTCCTGGTTAACGGTACGCGATTTGGAGTACGTGGTGGCGGTGTCGCAGACCCTGCACTTTGGAAAGGCGGCCCAGGCTTGCCGCGTCAGCCAGCCCGCTCTGAGCGTGCAAATCAAGAAGGTGGAAGACCTCCTCGGCGTGCAGATTTTCGAGCGTACGAACCGCCGGGTTTCCGTCGGGGAAAAGGGGAGGGCGATCGTCCAGCAGGCGCAGCGGATATTGGAAGAGGTCAACCGGCTAAGCGACCTCGGAGGTGAAGACACGGCGCCGCTATCGGGAGCTTTGCGGCTGGGTTGCATCGCGACGCTCGGTCCGTACCTGATGCCCCACCTGCTGCCGGGTCTAAGGAAGGCATTTCCGAAGGCACGGTTCCTCCTGAAGGAAGGGCTAACCAACGGACTGCTCGACGAGCTTCGTCACGGCGAGCTCGACATGGTGCTGGCGGCGGACACGTTTAAGGACGATTCACTGCGCGTGCAGCCGGTTTTCTTCGAACCATTTTTTCTCACCACGCCTAAAGGGCACGAGCTTTCAAAGAAAGATCCGCTGCAGCTGCGCGACATGAGGGCCGACGAGATGGTGCTACTGGAGGACGGCCACTGTTTGTCCGACCAGACGTTGGGGCTGTGCGCGCGCGGTAAGGGGAAGACGAGGCAGACGTTTCAGGCGACGTCGCTCGAAACCTTGCGCCACTTAGTCGCCTCCGGCGCGGGCTACACGTTGATCCCCGCGCTCGCGGTAAGGGCGGAATCGCGTTTGAATTCGCTTGTCACGTACCGCCCGTTTCCCAAGGGTGTCGCGAAGGACGTCGGCCGCAAGATCGTGTTGGTATCCCGGAAAAGCTACGGGCGAATAGTGGATGTAGATGCCATGGCCAGTTTTTTGACGTCTCACCTACCCGACGGGGTAGAAGCCGTTTGAAATAACCCTGCCATGCCGCGGGATTGCTTCGCTGGGCTCGCAATGACAGTTACAGCCAGAGCGCCCGGGCTTCGTCGATGAACGCTTTAGCATTGGCCACCGGGGTCGGCGGCAGGATGCCGTGGCCTAGGTTTAAGATCGCGGGCTTGTTCAGCTTGCGTGCCTCGGCGACTAGCTCGCGGGTTTTGCGGCGAACGGTGCCTTCGTCCGTCAGCAAGAGCGTAGGTTCCAGGTTGCCCTGGTAATGGAAGTCCCGACCGATCGCCTTCTCGTATTCGGTGAGCGACCACAGCGTATCGACGCTGAAACCCTTGGCCCCGGTTTTACCGAGCAGCGGCGAAACGTGCTGCGAATGTTTTGGAAAGTACGTGGTGAACGCGCCGGCCGCATCGGCGTCTTTAAAAATGTCCCGCAGAATGGGCAGGTAGTAGCCCTCGAAGAACCACTTCGGCATCCAGCTGATCCAGGTGTCGAAAAGCTGGACCATCTCGACCTTATGCTCGATCTGGTAGCGGAGGTACTTCGACGTGGCTTTGCCAAGTAGCGACAATGCCGCCGCCAGATCGTCCGGACGCTGGTGCATCCACGGGAGGATGTGGTCGAAGTTTTTCGACGACTTTCCTTCGATCAAATAGCAAGCCACGGTCCACGGCGCGCCGGCAAAGCCAATCAAAGCCTTCTTTGGATCGAGCTTCTTACGGATGTCGTCCAGCGCTTCGCCGAGAAAGGGAACGTGCTCCGTCGCATTAAACTTTTCAAAGATCTCAAACTCCGCGCGCGTGCGCATCGGCGTTTCGAGGTAAGGCCCGATCGCCTCCTTCATTTGAACCGGCAAGCCTAGGCCGTGGGGCAGGGTGAGGATGTCGGCGAAAAAGATGATCGCGTCCACGTCGATCACTTCGAGCGGGAGCAAACTGACTTCTGAAATCAGGGACGGCGTGGTCGCCATTTCCCAAAACGAATGTTCTTTCCGAACGGCTTGGTAACGAGGAAGGTAACGCCCTGCTTGACGCATCATCCAGACCGGAAACCGGCCAATTTTTTCCCCGTTAAGATGTCTGATTAAATCGGATTTCACTGAGGCCATTTCAAAAACCCTTTCGTAGCGAGGTCGAGGACAAAATTATTTGGACAAGGACGCAGGGAGGAGGCACGCGGAGGCAGCCCTGAAGGGGCTGTTGAGCATGCCGACGACTGAGGACGCTGGCCAAATAGTTTTGGCCCGAACACAGCAGAAAGGGTTTTTGAAATGGCCTCATCGAGTAAACCTGTAGCCTAAGCCCCGTACGGAATGGATGTACTTGGGCTCTCCCGGCTCCTCTTCAAAATACTTACGCAAACGAACTATAAAATTGTCGACGGTACGGTTGGAGGGGAACGCGTTGTAGCCCCACACGTGGTTCAGCACCTCATCCCGACTAACCACTTGCCCTTCCTTCTCGATGAGCAGCTTCATCAGCATGCATTCCTTCTGAGTAAGGGGGAAGGTCTTCTTCCCGTTCTTTCCTTCAAAACGAACGAAATCGATGCTGCGATCGGCCCAGGTGTAAACCGCGGTCTCTTTGGGTAGGCGCGAGTACCACCAGCGGCGCTTCAGCATGCCTTCGATACGCAACAGCAGCTCTTCCATTTCGAACGGCTTGGAGAGGTAGTCGTCGGCGCCGTGCTTCAGCCCTTCCACGCGGTTTTCTGGTTCGGCCAGGGCGGACAAAATCAAAATGGGTACCGTGGCCGAGCGGGATCGTAGGTCCTGGCACAGATCGAGTCCGGTCTTCTTTCCGCGCAGCAAGATATCGACGAGGTACAGGTCCCACTCATCCGGGCGTTTTCCTAACAAAGGTTCCACGGCGTCGTAGGTGGTTACGTCGTATCCCTTCGACTTAAGCTTTTCGGATACTAGCTCGCGAATCGTGGGGTCATCTTCGACGAAGCAAATTTTTGCGAGCGGCGGGCTCACGTGTTTCCACCTGTTTTAGCGGACGGAAAGGTGATCTCAAACTGAGCGCCCGGCCCTTGCGGCCGCACGTACTTCAAATCGCCCCCCTGGGCCACGATGAGATTGTACGCAATGTTGAGGCCGAGTCCCGTGCCCGGCATTTTCTTGCCCTGGGCGCCTCGGAAAAACCGTTCGAAGAGGTGCGCCTCGTCTTCGGCGTCGATGCCGGGGCCGTTGTCGCGCACGGTGACCATGCCGACGGAGAACTCGCTCTTGGCGATGATGGTAAGTCGACGGTTTTCCGAATCGTTGTAGAGGGCGGCGTTCTCGAACAGACACTGTAACGCCGTCGATAAGCCTTGGGCGTCGGCGAGGCACATCACCGGGTCCGGCGCCTGAATCTCGATCGCCACTTGGCGGGATTTCAGGAAAGGCTCGATACGTTTCAGCGTTTCGTGGACGAGTTCCACGACGTCGACCGCTTCTTTGCGCAGGCTTTTGTGCTCTAGCCGATTCCAGTTCATGACCTTGTCGAACGTGCCGTTGAGCCGCCGCACTTCGTCCAACATTAATCCAACGTCGGTAGCGAGCTGGGCGTCGCCGGGGCGCTTCTCGCGCAGTGACTCCAGACGCAGCTTTAGCGCGGTGAGCGGGGTTTTGGACTCGTGGCTTACGATCTCGACGAAGTTTTTTTGGATCTCACGCGAACGGGCCTCCGCGCGCAGACTCTGGTAGATGAGGAACAAGCCGAAGCAGGTCATGGCCGCGAAGAAGATCGACTCGGACAGGAACATCACCCGCTTGCGCTGCAACTCCGTGTCGATCTGAGCATTGGATTGCACGTGCGTCGGTTTGGGCTCGCCCGTTTTTTCTAATAGCACCAGGTAATCCGTCTTAAGGTGGGCCGCGGCTTGAACCTCGCGCAGGAATAGCGTTGCCCACCAGCTGACCTGGGCCAGCACAAGCAACGCCACGGCGTAAAAGAGAATGAGCCAGCGGCGGTGAGTTTGGTGCGGTTGGGCCATATTGCCTACGGTTTGATTGCGCCGAGCTTTTCTAACGCCTCGTTGAGTACTTCCGGCGAATGGGCCAGCGAAACGAATCCAACTTCGTACGGGGACGGCGCGAAATAGACTCCGGCGTTAAGGGCCGCTTTAAAAAACTTACGGTACGTGGCGGCACCCGCTTCCGAGATATCGGGCGGAAAGGCTTTGTCCTCCTTCCCAAAGTTGATCCAGAAGATTGAGCCTAGTGAGCGAATCTGAAACTCGCCCCAGGCGCTTAAAATTTCCCGTAATCCCATCACGAACGCCTGGTTCGAAAATTCCAGAGCGGCGTACGGAGACTTCTCGAAGATTTCGCTCAAGACCGCGATACCGGCGGCGGAGGCCAGTGGATTTCCGGAGAGGGTACCCGCCTGGTACACGGGACCAACCGGGGCCAACTTCTGCATGATCTCTTTTTTTCCGGCGATCGCGGCAAGCGGCAATCCGCCGCCGATGATCTTGCCGAGACAGACCAAGTCCGGCTGAACGCCGAAATAGGCGGCCGAACCGCCCGTACCGATGCGAAAACCGGTGATCACTTCGTCGAAAATAACTACGGCGCCGTAACGGCGCGCGAGCTCCACGCAATTTTTTACGTGCGCCTTATCGGGGATCCACAAGCTGTGGTTGGCGGGAATGGCTTCGAATAGCACCGCCGCGACTTCGTCCCGGTGCGCTTCCAGCATCGCTTCAAGCGATCCGAGATCATCGTAACGGCAAATCAGAGTTTCTTTCACGATCGCGTCGGGTACCCCCTGCGACGTACTTTCACTCAGCTCCGCGACGCCGCTTCCCGCCTTGGCGAGTAGCGCGTCGGAGTGGCCGTGGTACGTGCCCTCAAACTTAATGACTTTGGACTTGCCGGTAAAGCCGCGCGCCAGACGGATGGCCGTCATTACGGCTTCGGTACCGCTATTCACCAACCGCACCTGGTGCAAGTAGGGGAACGCGCCCAAAATTAGCCCCGCCAGCTCTACCTCTTTGGGGTGACAGGCGCCGAAGCTAGTCGCCAGCTCCGCTTGCTCCTTCAGCGCCGCGACGACCCGCGGGTGGGAGTGGCCCAGCAGGTGCGGACCGAACGAGAGACAGAAATCGATGTAGCGTTTGCCTTCAACGTCAATGAGGTAGGGCCCTTCACCGCGTTGGAAGAAAACCGGGTTGCCACCCACGTGCTTGAAGGAACGGACCGGAGAGTTCACGCCGCCCGGCATTCTATCCAGCGCAATTTTGTGCCATTCGGCAGACGTCATTTAAACCAGCCTTTCTCGGCTCCGGTAGAAGCGAAGTAAGTAATTACGGCGTCGGCGCCCGCGCGCACGATCGCGGTGAGGTTCTCGCAGGCAAGTTTCTTCTCGTCCGCCAGGCCGGCCCGGGCCAGCTGCTTCACCATTTCGTATTCACCGCTAACGCTATACGCGACGACGGGAACCGGCGACTTTTCTTTGAACTTAGCGATGATATCCAGGTAAGCCAATGCCGGCTTAACCATGACCAGGTCGGCCCCCTCTTCGAGGTCCAGCGCCAGTTCCCGCTCGGCGTCCCGAGCGTTTCGAAAGTCCATTTGGTAGGTCGAGCGATCCGAACCGGCGTCGCCGCTCGGACTAGAGTCCAACGCTTCGCGGAACGGGCCGTAATAGTTCGACGCGTACTTCGCGGTGTAGGCCAGAATGCCCGTGCGCGTAAGGCCCGCCAGATCCAACTGCTGGCGGATGACGCCGATGCGGCCATCCATCATGTCCGACGGCGCCACGAAATCGGCTCCGGCCTCGGCGTGGCGCACGCTCATCAGCGCCAGCGGGTTTAAACTGGCATCGTTGTCGACTTCGCCGTTGCGGATGAGGCCACAATGGCCATGCGAGGTATAGGGGCACAGGCAGACGTCGGTGAACAGCACCGGGTCTTTCCCGAACGCGGTACGAATCTTTCGTAACGCTTTACAGATAAGTGACTGATCCGAAGCGCCTTCGGAACCCTTTTCGTCCTTGTGCTTGGCCTGGCCGAATAAAAGGAACGAGCTAACCCCGTTCTTCAAATCTTTTTCGATCTGCTTCAGTAGCAGGTCTTCGCCGAAGCGCGAGATACCGGTGAAGCCCGCGATGGGCTCCCCGGCGCTGGGCGAACTCGCTAGGAAATAGGGCTGAATCAGTTTGGATTTCAGCAATGGGAATTCGTGCACGAGCTCCCGGATTGCGGATTTCGAACGGAGACGACGGGGCCGTTTCATTTGAACACCTCACCGATGCGGGAAAGATCACCGCCGGGAATCACTTTGGCCTGCGCGAGGCCGTGTTCCAGCAGCGAATGTTCCGTAAAAGATCCGATGGCAAAAACCTGCGCGGTCGGGGGAACCGTAAAATAGGACAGGAAGGCTTCCACCGAGGACGGGCTCGTGAAGAGCAGGCCGTTCAGCGAGTCGATCGTCTCCGGCGTCAATGCATTGGTTAGGTCTTTGGCGCACGTGCGGTACAGCGGGATGACCTGCACGAGGCAGCCCAGCTGTTTTAAGCGCTCGGCAATCTTGGTCCGGCCGCCCTCCGCCATCGGGATTACGATCCGGGGTTTTCTCCCAACGGTAGAGAGCAATTCTTCGAACTCCGCCAAAAAAGTTTCGCTGCCCGGCACCGAAGGTACGAAGTCGGCGTCGAAGCCGTCCTGGGTGGCGGCCACCGCCGTCGTTTCCCCAATGCACGCGACCCGCGTTTCGGTGGGGAAATCCTGACCCGCGCTGATCCACGCTTCACCCCAAAAACGCACGCCGCGCACGCTGGTGAATAGGATCCAATCTACGGGGTTGGTCGCCAGGGCTTCCAGCGTATCGTCGGGAAGGGGAATCGCTTCGAAGTCGAGCACCGGCAGCTCCGTCCACTCGATGGCGGGCCGGCCCTCGCCCAACGTGGCGGGGAGCTTTTCCTTGTTGCGCTCGCCAGTTACCAAAATCTTCACGGGTTTCATTGCCTCTTGCCCTTGGGGCCCCCAAAAAACGCCATCGCTTCCACGATCAAATTTGCCCCGGTCCCTTCGCCATGGAACCGTTCAAACGATTTCCACCGGCGGGGCTCGGCCCCGTTTTCCATTACGCCGAGAAAGGCGCGCAATTCGTAAACGTCGTGTCCCTTCCACCTGGCGCGCACGCCCAGCGGCAGGGTGCAGCCACCTTCCAGCTCGCGAAGCAGCTTGCGCTCGAGCGTGGTTTCGCCGAAGGCCTTCTCG
>JAYUBV010000127.1:0-2321 GCA_043740655.1 Pseudomonadota bacterium
CCGCGGGTCGGGTGGGCCGCCACTAAAAATTTACGCCCGAGAGAAATTTCGCGACCCAGGATCAGCTTCTGCTGATTGCCGCCGGAGAGGCTTTTGACCTTTCGTTCGGTATCCGGCGGACGGACGTCGTAATCTTTAAGGATGATTTCGGCGTGGGTCCGGGCCCCGTCGGCATCGAGCCAAAGGCCCGAACGCAGGGCCGGGGATCGCTGGCTTCCCAGCATCGCATTTTCCCAAACCGGGAAATCCAGAACTAATCCTTCTTGGTGGCGATCGGGTGGAATAACCGCCGCTTCGGGCACGCGGCATCCCTCGGTGAGCCGCCCTTTGAGATTTTTTCCGGTGACGATGCAATCACCGGAGGTCAGGTTGCGCAGCCCCGTCACGATCTGCACCATCTCCTCTTGGCCGTTCCCCTCGACCCCGGCCACGCCGATAATTTCACCGGCGTGGAGGCGGAGAGAAATGCGATCGAGCAAGGGGCGTGTTTTATCGTCGCAAAGCAACGTGGCTTCCTTTAGCTCCATTACGATCTCGTCGCGAACCTTCACGTTGGGCCGTACGGGCAACGTGCGTTTCTTGCCGATGATGGCCTCGCCCAACGTTGTTTCGTCGAGTGAAGCCGTCTTGCCGTGTAGCGTAACTTTGCCCTGCCGGAGCACGGTCACCCCGTCGGTGAATTTCAAAATCTCGCGCAGTTTGTGGGTGACGAAGAGAATTGTTTTGCCCTGCACCTTTAAGCGCGCGAGCCGTTCGAGAAGCTTGTCCACCTCTTGCGGCGTCAGCACGGCAGTGGGCTCGTCGAGAATCAGTAAACGGGAGTCGCGGTGGAGCAGTTTGAGTAGCTCCACCTGCTGCCGTTCACCCACTCCCAGCTTTTCGACGGGCACGTCGAGCGGGGCGGTGATGCCGGCTTCGGCCGATATGGCGGTTAGCCGGGCGAGCAGCTCCTCTTTCTTTAGAATTGTGGTCTCTTCGCCCAGCAATACGTTCTTCCACGCGGGCAGGCTGCCGACTAAATGGAAGTGTTGGTGGACCATGCCTACCCCGAGTCTAATGGCGTGGCGGGGGGAGGAGATCGTTTCCGAGCGGCCCCACAGCTTGATCTCCCCCGAAGTCGGTGGCTGCATACCGTAGAGCATTTTCATCAGCGTGGATTTACCGGCTCCGTTTTCGCCGACCACGCCGTGAAACGTACCCGGGGGGACGTCGAAGGAGACGGCATCGTTCGCGGTGAACGTCCCATACTGCTTCGTGAGATTAACGAACTCGACCGCGGTTTCGATCACGCCCCGGTTCCATCTCGGGTGGACGACTTTTTCTTTTGCACTTCGTAGTAATCGGGAACCTTGATGGCCCCCTTTAGGATCTGGTCGCGGAACTCGTTCACCTTCTTAAGCCGTTCGGGAGTGATGAGCCCTTTGTTGTGCTCATCCATCGCGAAATCGATGGCACCGTCTTTAAGCCCCATCGTGAAGGAGCCGGCGGCAAACTGCCCTTTGGTTTCCGCTTCGATCACGTTGAAAACGGCCAGGTCCACGCGTTTGACCATACTGGTGAGGATTCGGCCCGGCTTTACCCAGTTTTGATTCGAGTCTACGCCGATGGCGAATTTTTTAAGCTCTTCGGCAGCGTCGAACACGCCGAGTCCCGAAGCTCCGGCGGCGGTGAAGATGACGTCAACCTGGTTTTGGTATTGCGCGGTAGCCAGCTCCTTCGCCTTGGTCGGATTCTTCCACGAGTCCGAGGTGGAGCCGACATACTGGGTGCTCAATTTAACCTTCGGGTTGGCGGCGGCGATGCCGGCCCGGTAACCCATCTCGAAACGACGGATTAGTGGAATGTCCATGCCGCCGATAAAGCCGACGTTGCCGGTTTTCGAGGTAAACGCCGCGATGGCGCCGACCAAAAACGATCCCTCGTGCTCGGCGAAGATTACCGAACGGACGTTGGGCAAATTTACGTGCGAATCGACGATGAGAAAATGGGTTTTGGGGAAATCTTTGGCGACCTTCTCCACGGCCGAGGCTTGCACGAAGCCAATGCCGATAACGAGCGGGTAGTTCCTCTGCGCAAAGGTGCGCAGGCTGGGCTCGATGGCGGTGTCGTCGGAAGCCTCGACCACCTTCAGTTCGATGCCGAACTTCTTCTTGGCGTCGGTCGCCCCCGCGAAGGCGGCGGCGTTGAACGACTTATCGTCGCGACCGCCCTTATCGAGAACCAGCCCCACCTTGAGTGGGGCGGCAACGGCCTGAATACCAAAGAACGCGAAAACGACGAGCCAGCTAGGTAAATTCATGTGCCTCCCAAAGGGCGCCGGC